>CAXSEK010000142.1:0-7304 GCA_964235625.1 uncultured Acetobacteraceae bacterium | reverse complement strand
GCCGCACGCCCGGCAACATCCAGGCGATCCGGCCGCTGCGCGACGGGGTGATCGCCGACTTCGAGGTCGCGGAGGAGATGATCAAGCACTTCATCCGCAAGGTGAACGGCAGGCGGGGCTTCTCCTCCCCAATGATCATCGTCTGCGTACCCTCCGGGAGCACGGCGGTGGAGCGCCGCGCCATCCAGGAGAGTGCCGAGAGTGCCGGCGCGCGTAAGGTGATGCTGATCGAGGAGCCGATGGCCGCCGCGATCGGGGCCGGCCTGCCGGTGACGGAACCGTCCGGCTCGTTGATCGTCGATATCGGCGGGGGGACCACCGAGGTGGCCGTCATATCCCTCGGCGGCATCGTCTACAGCCGTAGCGTGCGGGTGGGCGGTGACAAGATGGACGAGGCGATCATCAGCTACATCCGCCGCAACCATAACCTACTTATCGGCGAGAGCTCGGCCGAGCGCATCAAGATGGATATCGGCGCCGCCTGCCCCCCCGATTACGGCGAGGAAGGCCCGATTCGTGAGGTGAAAGGGCGCGACCTGATGAACGGGGTGCCGCGCGAGGTACATGTCAGCCAGCGCCAGATCGCCGAGAGCATGTCCGAGCCGGTCAGCGCCATTCTCGAGGCGGTGAAGGTTGCGCTGGAGAACACACCGCCGGAGCTTGCGGCCGACATCGTGGACAAGGGAATTGTGCTGACCGGCGGGGGCGCCTTGCTTTATAGGCTGGACCAGGTGCTGCGGGATGCCACGGGATTGCCCGTCGTCGTCGCGGAGGAACCACTCTCCTGCGTGGCGCTCGGCACCGGGCGTGCACTGGAGGAGATGAAGCGCCTGCGCAACGTGCTGACGTCCATGTACTAGAAGTCCCACCACCAACGAGGGCCCGCCCGGCTGTGATCCGTCTGTCCATCCCCGTCCGCCAGGCGCTGTCCCGGCTCACTCTGCCCGTGCTGATCGCCGTCTCGTTCGGCGTGATGTTGTTGGGCAAGGCCGATTCGCTGCTGGCGGAGCGCGTGCGGATGGCGCTGGCCGATGCGCTGGCGCCGCTGTTCGGCGTGGTGTCCGAGCCGATCGCCAAGGTGCATGACGCGATCGCCGACGCCGGAGACCTGCTGACGCTGCGGGCAGAGAACGTGCGGCTGCACGAGGAGAATGACCGGCTGCGCCAGTGGCAGGCGGTGGCGATGGCGCTGGACGCCGAGAACACGGCGCTGAAGGGCAACCTGCACTGGATCCCGGACCCCGCCCCCTCCTACGTCACGGCGCGCGTGGTGGCGGATGCGGGCGGCGTGTATGCGCGGGCGGTGCTGCTGAGCACGGGGCCGAACCGGGCGGTAACGAAGGGGCAGATCGCGCTGGACGAGCGCGGGCTGGTGGGACGGGTGACGGAGGTGGGCATGCGCAGCGCGCGCGTGCTGCTGATCACCGACATCAATAGCCGCATCCCGGTGACGCTGGAGGGCAGCCGCGCCCGGGCCATGCTGGTGGGCACGAACAACGCCCGCCCGCGCCTGATGTTCTGGCCCGAGGGCAGCATGCCGGCCGAGGGCGAGCGCGTAGTGACCAGTGCCGAAGCCAACGCGTTCCCCGCGGGGCTGCCGATCGGCGTGGTGCACTACACGGCCAGCAACGTGCCGGAGGTGGAGCCGTTCGCCCGGCTCGACCGGCTCGAAGTGGTGCGCGTGTTCGATTACGGGCTGACAGGGATCCAGCCGCCCGAGAGCACGGCGCGCCTCGTCGCCGACCGGAAGAAGTGAGCGGCGGCTCGCTTGGACAAGACACCCGGCATCCGCCCGCGGCCGACGCTGTGGCGCCAACTGGACGCAGCATCCCGTGCCGCCTTTCCCGCTGCCTGCACGGCGCTGATCCTGCTGGCGCTGTCGTTCCCGCTCGGCGTGCCGGGGCAGGCCGAGTGGCAGCCGGCCGCGGCCCTCGCCTGCGTGTTCTTCTGGTCGTTGTTCCGCCCCGCCTCCATGCCGCCGGCCGTGGTGTTCGCCCTCGGGCTGCTCGCCGACCTGCTCGGCCTGTCGCCGATCGGGGCCAACGTGCTGGTGCTGCTGATCGTGCACGGCTTCGCGGTGCGCTGGCGCCGGGTATTGGTGCGGCAGGGCTTCCTGCTGGTGTGGCTGGCCTTCGTGGGCGTCGCGGCCGGGGCGGCGCTGTTGCAATGGGCGCTGATTTGCGCGCTGACGGTGCGGCTGTTCCCGCCCGCCCCGGCGTTGTTCGAGTGGGCGCTGACCTGCGGGTTGTATCCCGTGCTCGCCATGCTGTTCACCCGCGCGCATCGCGGGCTTGCCAACCCGGATCAGGCTTGAAGGCGGGGCCGTGAGGCGATGAAGAAAGAGAGCCGGATCAACGGCGTGTTCACGCGCCGCGCCTTGCTGCTGGGCGCCGGGCAGATCGGCATCCTGGGCGTGCTGGCGGCCAAGTTGTACCAGGTGCAGGTCACGCAGGGCGCCCGTTACGCCACCCTTGCGGAGAGCAACCGTATCAGTGCCCGGCTGATCGCCCCGCCGCGCGGCCGCATCCTGGACCGGTTCGGCGTCATCGTCGGCGGCAACAAGCTGAACTGGCGCGCTTTGCTGATGGTGGAGGAGACGGCCGATGTCGGCGCCACGCTCGACGCCTTCGGCCGCGTCATCAAGCTCGAGGACCACGAGCGCGCCCGCATCGACCGCGAGATGCACCATCGCCGCCGCTTTATCCCGCTGGTGGTGCGCGAGTTCCTGACCTGGGACGAGATGGCAGCGATCGAGGTGAATGCGCCCGACCTGCCCGGCATCCTGGTCGATGTCGGCACCTCCCGCCTGTATCCTGAGGGACCGACGCTGGCCCATGTGGTGGGCTACGTGGCGCCGCCGTCCGAGGCGGATATGGGCGAGGACCCGTTGCTCGCCTTGCCCGGCATCCGGGTCGGCCGCGCGGGCGTGGAGAAGTTCCACGACCTCAAGCTGCGCGGCCGGGCGGGCGCGGTGCAGATGGAGGTCAACGCCGTCGGCCGCGTGATCCGCGAGCTGGACCGGCAGGAGGGCACGCAGGGTCAGGACCTCGGCCTGACCATCGACGTGGCACTGCAGAAGCAGGTGTTGGCCCGGCTCGGCGACCAGAGCGCGTCGGCCGTGGTGATGGATTGTCGCAACGGGGAGGTGCTGGCGATGACCACCACGCCCTCCTTCGACCCGAGCCTGTTCAACTCCGGCGTGTCGCAGGCGCAGTGGGTGGAGTGGACCAACAACCGCAAGGCGCCGCTGATCAACAAGGCGACCGCCGGCGTGTATCCGCCGGGCTCGACCTTCAAGATGGCGGTGGCGATGGCGGGGCTGGATAACAAGGTGATCGGGCCGGGCGACCGGATCAACTGCCCGGGCTACATCGACGTGGGCGACACGCGGTTCCATTGCTGGAGCAAATACGGGCACGGCTCGCTGGACGTGCGGGGCGGGCTGAAGAACTCGTGCGACGTTTTTTTCTTCGAGCTGGCACGGCGCGTTGGCATCGACCGGCTAGCGGCGATGGCCAACCGGTTCGGCATCGGCGTGGACCTGGACATCGAGCTGCCGGGCGCGCGACGCGGGCTGATGCCGACCCGCGCCTGGCGGCTGGGGCATGGCCATCCCTGGGGCATCGGCGACACGGTGAACGCGGGCATCGGCCAGGGCTACGTGGAGGTGACGCCGCTCGCGTTGTGCACCTACGTCTCCCGCGTGGCGACTGGGCGGGCGGTGCAGCCGCATCTCACGCGCACGCTGGGCGGGGTGTCCCAGCCGGGCAACGCGCCGGGCGACTGGCCGAGCATGAACCTGTCCGAGCGGCATCTGCAGCTGTGCCGCGAGGGCATGTTCGCCGTCGTGAACGAACCCGGCGGAACCGCGCCGCTGGCTAGGCTGGGAATGCCGGGCATGCAGTTGGCAGGGAAGACAGGATCGAGCCAGGTGCGCCACGTGTCGCGCGAGTTGCGGGAGAGCGGGCACTTCAAGTCCGAGAACCTGCCTTGGGAGTACCGGCCGCACGCGCTGTTCGTGGCTTTCGCCCCGTACGATTCGCCCCGCTATGCGGTTAGCCTGGTGATCGAGCACGGCAATGCCGGCGCGTCCGCCGCCGCCCCGCTGGCGCGGGAGATCATGGTGGACGTGCTGACGCGCGACCCGGTGAACCGGGTGGAGCCGCAAGGCCAGAAGCTGGCGGATCGGACGTGACGCCGCTTTGCCTCTCCCTCTCCCGTCCTTTACGGGAGAGGCCGGGGTGAGGGTCGTCCACGCACGGACTAGCGAGTTCGGGGATCCCAAGCACCCTCACCCCGACCTTCTCCCGCAAGCGGGAGAGGGAGAAGAAACGTGATCAACGAACGCCGTCTGATCCGGGCCGAGCCGTCCTTCGGCCTGACCACCAAGCTGTTCCAGATATCCTGGACCTACGTGCTGCTGATCTGCTGCCTCGCCGGCGTCGGGTATGCCGCGTTGTATTCTGCGGCTGGTGGCTCGCCCGAGCCGTATGCGTCCAAGCAGGCGATCCGATTCGCCTTTGGCCTAGTGATGATGTTGTGCATCGCCCTGGTGGATATCCGCTTCATCGAGCGGCTGGCCTGGCCGTTCTACGCCCTCTCGCTGGCACTGCTCGCCCTGGTGTTGCGGATGGGGCATGTCGGCAAGGGGGCGCAGCGCTGGATCGAGGTCGGCGGCACGCAGCTGCAGCCGTCCGAGCTGATGAAGATCGCGCTGATCGTGGCGCTCGCAGCCTGGTTCCACCGCGCGACGTGGGAGCGGATGGGCAACCCATTGTTCCTGATGCCGCCCGCGCTGGCCGTCGGCGCCCCGGTGGCGCTGATCCTGAAGGAGCCGAACCTGGGCACCGCCGTCATCACGGCGCTGGTGGGCGGCGCCGTGTTCCTCGCCGCCGGGGTGCGGTGGTGGAAGATGGTGCTGGTGGTCGCCCCGATCCCGTTCGCCGCGCGCATCGCCTACGGCTACCTGCACGATTACCAGAAGGCCCGGATCGAGACGTTCTTCAACCCGGAAAGCGATCCGCTCGGCGCCGGCTACAACATCCAGCAATCCAAGATCGCGCTCGGCTCGGGCGGGTTGTGGGGGAAGGGGTTCCTGCAGGGCACGCAGGGCCACCTGAACTTCCTGCCGGAGAAGCAGACCGACTTCATCTTCACCATGCTGGCCGAGGAGTTTGGCTTCGTCGGCTGCCTGGCGATCATGGGGCTGCTGCTGTTGATCGTGCTGGGCGCGATGGCGATGGCGCTGCGTTGCCGGCACCAGTTCGGGCGCCTGGTCTCGCTCGGCATCGCGGTGAACTTCTTCCTCTATGTCGCGGTGAACATCGCCATGGTCACGGGCGCCATCCCCGTCGGCGGCGTGCCGATGCCGCTCGTCTCCTACGGCGGGTCCGCCTCACTTACGGTGATGCTCGGCTTTGGCATTCTGATGAGCGCCTACGTGCACCGTGATGTGGAATTCAAGGATCGGCGGGAGGACTAGCCTCCGCCGGGTCGGCCAGTAGGAAGGAGGCGCGGTCGACGGACTTCACCATGATCTCCCCCGCCCGGCGGACCTTCGGGTCATCGTGGCCGACCAATCGGTCCGCCATCAGCAGGGCCGGGGAAAGCGCGCCGCGCAAATCGTGCCGCAGGCGCCGTTGCAGCTCCATCCGGCTGGTCAGCAACTGCTCCGCTTCCTGGCGCGCGGCCATGCCCTGGCGCAGGTCGCGCAGTTCAAGTGCCATCTGTTGGTGCGTGTCGAGCAGCAGCCAACTCAGCAGCACGGCCGCAACCCCCCCGACCACGGCCGCGACGCCAGCGAACGCCCCGAGTGCGGCGGCACTCGGCGGCACGACGTGGCTGAGCAGGCAGGCGGCATAGCCCAGGCCCTCGGCGCAGAATACGAGGACGGCGAACAGGGCGAACCAGAGTTCCGCCTTTCCGGCACGCGCCCGCAGGGCGGGGGAGAAACTGGCTGACAGTTTGGGTCCTCACGAGTGGCCGGGCATCCCAGCCATATAGCAAAGGTCTGGTTCGTGGCAGGGCCCACGGCGTGATCGGTTCGATTGACGGCCTGGCCCGCGCTCGCCTATAAGCCGCGCCTTGAGCAGGGTCCCGTGCGAGCGTGTGCCCCCGTCGGCGCACGCAGACATGCGCCGCTTTTGTTTTGGAGAGACCCGCCGTGAAGCGTACCTATCAACCATCGAAGCTGGTACGCAAGCGCCGGCATGGGTTCCGCGCCCGCATGGCGACCGTCGGCGGCCGCAAGGTCATCGCCAACCGGCGCCGTATCGGCCGCAAGAAGCTCTCGGCGTAACATCGACATGGCGCCGGGCCAGGTGGCGGCCCCGGTGCGGCTAAAGCGGCGGGCCGAATTCTTGCGCGTTGCCAAGGCCGGCCGGAAAGCTGCCCTGCCCGGGCTGGTCCTCCAGGCCCTCGCCCACCAGACATTCGACGATGCGTCTGCCGGGCCTGCTCGGTTGGGGTTCACCGTGACGAAGAAGGTCGGCAACGCCGTGATCCGCAACCGCACCCGCCGCCGCCTGAAGGAGGCTGCACGCCTGCTGCTGCGCGAGCGGCCGGTGACCGCTTTCGACCTGGTGGTGATCGGCCGCGACGGGACACGGGGCCGCCCTTTTCCCGTCCTGATGGACGATCTGCGGCGCGCGCTGGACAAGGTTGGCGTTTCGTGAGGCCGGCGGCCGCCATGCTCGGCGGGGCTGTCACGGCCTACCAATGGACCATCCGGCCGTTGCTTGGCGCTAATTGCCGTTTCCACCCCGGTTGCAGCGACTATGCGCTCGAAGCCCTGCGCACCCACGGCGCGCTGCGCGGCACGGCGCTCGCCGCCCGGCGCGTGCTGCGGTGCAATCCCTGGAACGAGGGCGGCTTCGATCCCGTCCCGCCCGCCCCCCATCCTGAGAGCTGACCGTTTCGCATGGACCAGAAACGCCTGATCGTCGCCATCGCGGTCTCCATCGCGATCCTGCTCGGGTTCAACCTGCTGATGCCGAAATCGACGCTCCGCCCCGTCAGTCAGGAGACCGCGGCCTCGGTCAACAAACCCGCTGCGGAGGCCGCCAACCGCAGCGCCGACCCGTCCTTCCCGGGCACGGAGCCAGAGGCGGTCCCGTCGCCCAAGGACGTGCCGCGCATCCCCGTCAATGCCGGTCGGGTGAGCGGGACGATCAGCCTGCGCGGCGGTGTGCTGGATGACCTGGTGCTGCGCGACTACCACGAGGAACTGAGCCCCAATTCGCCGCTCGTGCGCGTCCTGGAACCGCAGACCGATCCCGAGCCGAACTACATCCAGTATGGCTGGA
>CAXSEK010000141.1:0-7304 GCA_964235625.1 uncultured Acetobacteraceae bacterium | reverse complement strand
GACTCCACCTCCTCGCTGCTGGTGATCGCCGGGCGCACCGGGCCGGAAGCCATGGCCGCCGCCGCCACCCTAACCCTCGGCGGCCGCACGCTGTCCGGTGACGCCTCGACGGTGAGCGCGCCCGACATGCCCAAGCGCACCGCCTACGATGCGCCCGCCTGGATCCCCTCCGACCGCGCAGTGAAGTTCGGCGAGCTGGTCGACCCGTCCGACCTCCAGGTGGAGGGCTGGGCGCCCGGCACCGTGCGCGTGCCGTTCCGCACGGCGCCCGACCTCTACACCTGGGGCAACCGCGCCTTCCCGATGGATATCCGCTATGTCCCGCCCGTCGGCGCGATCGAGGACCTCGCCGTCTCGCGCCTGGATACCGGCATCAACGACTTCTACCTCGCGAGCCTGCCGCTGGCGGCCGAGCCGTCCCGCAACTCGTTCTGGTTTTCCGGCCTGTTCAACGCACGCCCGGCCCAGCCCTCGTCGCGGGTGGACGTCCCGCAATACCAGGTCTTCGGCAAGGACAACCTGCAATTCTTCTTCGACGCCCGCCCGCTGCACCGCGGCGATTGCGCCGACGTGCCGCCGCCCCGCATGGCAGTCGATCCGGACAGCACGTTCGACATCAGCAGCGCCTACCGCTTCGCGCAGCTCCCCAACCTCGCCTTCTTCGTGAGCTCCGGCTTCCCCTTCACGCGTCTTGCAGACCTCTCGGACACGGCGGTGGTCCTGCCGCTGCAGCCGACGGCGGTCGAAGTGAAGGCGTTCCTGGACCTGATGGGGCAGATCGGCTCCCTGACCGGCTACCCCGTGGTCCGCGTGGCAGTGGCCAAGACCGACGGATTGGCAGCCGTGTCCGACCGCAACCTGCTCGTGATGGCCCCGATCGCCCGGCTCGGCGCTGCGGCGGACCTGCTGAAGAACTCGGCTTTCAAAGTCGCGGGCAACAAGCTGTCCCTGGACCTGCCAAAAGGTCTCGACAGCATACGCCGCCTGTTCGGCGACCAGCCCCAGACGGTCGCCCAGTCGGCGATCGTGGCTGTGAACGCCATCGGCACCGATACCGGCGTGCTTGTCGGGATGCCGAGCACGCTCAGCAGCCCCCGCAGCGTGGTGGCCCTCCTGGGCGGCTCGGCCGAGGCGGTGAACGCCCTGGTCACGACGCTGCGCGACCCGGATCAATCGCCGATGGTGCAGGGCGACCTCGCCTTGCTCGCGGGCGGGCGGTTCAGCTCCTACCGCGTCGGCAACGAGTATACCGTCGGCGGGATGCCGTTCTGGCTGGCGCCGTTCTACTACCTACAGGGTGGTCCGTTCGGCGTGTTTTGGACCATCGTCATTCTGCTGCTGATCCTGGTCCTCATCGTGTCCCTCGTCCGCCGTCTCGTCGGCAACCGCCGCCGCGTGGTGGTGGCCCGGCGTATCTGACGGCCCGGTCGAGCGGGCGCCTCACAGCGCCCGCCGCACCTCCGCCGCCCCGAATAGCGCGAGCACCGTGCCCGCGATGCGGTCAATCCATTGCCGCGCCCGCGCGCCGATCGCGTGCCGCACCGCCGACACGCCGGCCACCATCAGGGTCCACCACAGCACCGACCCCGCCATCACGCCGCCGACGGTGGCCGCCGCATCCGCCAGGCCGTATCCGGCCGACGGAGCCATGCTGGCGAAGATCGCGGCGAACATGATGATGGTCGGCGGATTGGTCAGCGTCAGCAACACCGAACCGGCGAAGGCTTGCCCGGCCGGCATCGCCGGCTGCGGCCTTTCGGCCCGCGCCGCCCGGGCGAACGCCGTCTTCGCCCCGAGATAGAGCAGGAATAGCCCGGCCGCGAGGTGCAGCGGGCGCTCATGCGCCAGCATGAAACGCGACAGCCCCGCCAGCCCGGCGACCGCGACACAGGCATACGCCCCATCGCCGACCGCGATCCCGACACCGGTGGCGAGGCCGCTGCGCCAGCCCTGCGCCAAGGTCCGCCGCATGCAAAGCAGCGCCATTGGCCCGACCGGCGCCGCCACCGCGAGACCGAACCCCATACCCTGCACGAACAACCACCCGGCCATCGCCACCTCCGCCCAGATGCAAACCTTACAGGACCGGCACAAATTTGCCACGGTCGCTTGGCAAAGTGCCATCCGAGGTGAGAGACGGTTTGTAACCCGTTCCCGCTCCAGAGTATTCTCTATCTTCTGCTGGGAGTCGCCCTCATGACCCGCCTAGGCCTCGTGGCCGCCATCGCTGTCTCCGTCGCTGCCGCCCCGATCGCCGCCCACGCGCAGGCGGAGCAGCAGGCGCTGGTTGACCGCTCGACCCTGGCCGCGCAGGAGATGCTGAACAACCAGGACGGGACGGACGCGCAACGCATGCTGCGCCGGGCCCGCGCGGCGATGATCTGCCCGCAGGTTTTCACCGCCGGGTTCCTGTTCGGCGGCCAGGGGGGTGACTGCGTGCTTGTGGCGCGGGACGGCGCCGGCTCCTGGTCCAACCCCGCCTTCTACGGGCTGGGTTCCGGCTCGATCGGCTTCCAGGCGGGGCTGCAGGACAGCGAGATCATGCTGATGATCCTGACCGAGAAGGGCCTGCGCGCCGTGATGGACGACCAGTTCAAGCTGGCCGCGGATGCCAGCGGAGTGTTGGTGAAATGGGGCGGTGGCGTCGAGGGTGCGACCACCGGCAATGTCGGCGCAGACATCGTAGGCTTCACCCGGTCCCGCGGGCTGTACGCTGGCGTCTCGATCTCCGGCAGCGTGTTATCGACCAAGAGCGAGTGGAACCGCATCTATTACGGCAAGGAAGCCGCGGCGCAGCAGATCGTCATCTCGATGGACGCGAACAACCCGGGCGCAACGCCGCTGCGCGAGGTGCTGGGCCGCTACGGTAGCAACGTCACCGCCAGCATCCAGCCCGGCCCGGCCACGCTCCCCGTCAACGCCGCCCCTGTCGAACCGATCCGCTCCGCGTCGCTCCCCCCGCCCTCCTACGCACCTGTCCGCCAGCAATCCCTACCGCTACCGCCAACCATACCCCGCCGCTACTGACCGCCGGGTCGTCTCCCCCTTGGGAAGCCAGCGGAGGGCGGGATGAGGGAACTGGGGCCCTATCGGTCCCACCAGCCCTACGACGCGTCCTCGTTGACACGATCATGCGAATGATCGCCAACACCCTCCGCGTCCCCCGCATGGCTTAACCCCCGCGTTGGTGCGTGCTCGGTGGTTATCGCCGTCATGCGGGCCGCCGCGAGCTGTTGCCGCAGGACCTCGATCTCGTGCCGCATCGCTTCCATCTCGGGCGCCGGCTGGGGAGGCGCCGGGTGCGGTGTGGGCGCAGGTGCAGCCCCATTCGGCTGCGGCGCCGGGCTGATACCCTGGTCCGCCGCCGCGTTCGCCCCCGCCCGGTAGAACGGCGCGAACAGGCTCATGGCTCGCTCCATCATCGCAATGTTCTGCCGCCCGAGATCCCCCATCCCCGGAAATAGATTGCCCATCGTCTGCTGCATCGCCTCCCGCATCTGCTCCTGCTGGTGCGCGAAGGAGGTCATCGCCTGCTCCAGATACGTCGGCACGAATTGATGCAGGCTGTCACCGTAGAAGCCGATGATCTGCCGTAGGAACGCCGTCGGCAGCATGGCGCGGCCTTTGCTCTCCTCCTCGACGATGATCTGCGTCAGCACGCCGCGCGTGATGTCCTCCCCGGTCTTCGCGTCGTACACCACGAAATCCCTGCTCTGCCGGATCATCGTGGCGAGGTTGTCCAGCGTGATGTAACTGGAGCTCTCCGTGTTATACAGGCGCCGGTTGGCGTATTTCTTGACCACCACAGGGGGTTGAACCGGCTTCGGCGCGGTCGGCTTGGCAGGCGGGGCACTCTCGGGGAATGACATGGGACCCTCCAATGCAGTGCAGCATAGCACGGTGTTCGACTACTCAGGTGGGGTGCGTGGCCGAGGTTGCCCAAGCACATGATGGTGCACGATACAGGCGCTTTCGACGGCGGAACAAAGTCGCAATTCGCGGAGCAGCCATCTCCGGAAGGACTGCCGTCGCTCGGCGATTGGGCGACGATCTGGCAAAGCGAACTCGCGGCACTCGCCGTCGACCGCGAATGCCACGAGGGTGCTTTCGCCTGGGGGCAGGCCTGGGTCACGGCGTGTGACGCACCGGCCGGACGCGCCGGCGCCGATGCGCCGCCGGGGGCCACGTCCGCTGGGACTGCACCTGGTGCTGAGTTCGCAGACGAACTCGGCCGCGCCCTCGCCCGGCTCGCATCCCGGTCCCTTCCCTAGCGCGGCGCTCATCCGCGGCATCGCCGCCTATCGCCGTCACCCCTACCGGCGAAGCCTCGCCGACCCGCCAGCGATCTGGCAGGAGGGCGACAGCCGCCTGCTCGATTACGCCGGGCCCGGCCATCCAGGCACGCCCGTGCTGTTCGTGCCGAGCCTGATCAACCGGGCCTATATCCTGGACCTGGCGGAGGAGCGCTCGATGCTGCGCTTCCTGGCAGCCGGCGGGGTGCGCCCGCTGTTGCTCGACTGGGGGTGGCCCGGCGCCGAGGAGCGCCGCTTCACCCTGACCGGCTATGTCGAGCGGCTGGAACGCGCGATGGCGGCAGTGCCGGGCCGCCTGACGCTCGCCGGCTACTGCATGGGCGGGCTGCTGGCCCTGGCCGCCGCGACCCGCCACTCCGCGCGCCTCGCCGGCCTGGCGCTGCTCGCCACACCTTGGGATTTCCACGCCCCAGATCCGGATGCCGCACGCATCGCCGCCGCGTCCCTGGCCAAGCTCGGCCCCGTGCTCGCCGGCGGCACCCTGCCGGTGGACGCGCTCCAGGCGATGTTCACCATGGCCGGCGCCCCCGCCATTGCCGCGCGTTACCGCGCCTTCCCCGGCCTCGACCCGGCGGGCGAACGGGCGCGCATGTTCGTGGCCCTGGAGGATTGGCTGTCGGACGGCATTCCCCTGGCGGCCCCCGTGGCGCAGGAATGCCTTGCCGGCTGGTATGGCGAGAACACGCCGGCTCAGGGGCGATGGCGCGTCGCCGGTCAGCGGGTCGACCCGGCGGCGCTCACCCTGCCGGCCCTGATCGCCCTGCCCGCGCAGGACCGCATCGTGCCGCCCGAGAGTGCCGCTGCCCTGCCCCGCCACATCCCGCATGCGACGGTGCTGCGCCCGGCGGCCGGCCATGTCGGCATGGTCGCCGGTACGCGCGCCCGGGTCGAACTGTGGGACAAGCTGCTCCCCTGGTTCCTCGCGCGCTGATTGCCTATGTTTGCCGGCAAAACGAGGGAGACACCGCTCATGTCCGCTTCAGGCAACGACGACATCGTCATCGTCTCGGCCGCCCGCACGCCGGTCGGCTCCTTCAACGGCGCTTTCGGCAGCGTCCCGGCCCACGTGCTCGGCACGGCGGCGCTGAAAGCCGTGATGGAGCGCGCGCGGCTGGAGCCGGGCGAGGTGGACGAGGTGATCCTGGGCCACGTTCTTACCGCCGGGCTGGGCCAGAACCCGGCCCGCCAGGCAGCGATCGCGGCTGGCATCCCGGACGGCAAGACGGCCTTCGCGATCAACCAGGTCTGCGGCTCGGGCCTGCGCTCGGTTGCCCTGGCGGCGCAGCAGATCCGCACCGGCGAGAGCACGGTGGTGATCGCCGGCGGCCAGGAGAGCATGAGCATGGCCCCGCACGCGGCCTACCTCCGCGCCGGGCAGAAGATGGGTGACCTGCAAATGGTCGACACCATGATGAAGGACGGCCTGATCGACGCCTTCCAGGGCTACGCCATGGGGGTCACGGCCGAGAATGTGGCCAAGCAGTACCAGATCACCCGCGAGCAGCAGGACGCCTTCGCCAACGCCTCGCAGCAGAAGGCCTCCGCCGCGCAGAAGGCGGGGAAGTTCAAGGACGAGATCACCGCCGTCACGGTCAAGACCCGCAAGGGCGAGACGGTGGTCGCCGACGACGAATACATACGCCACGACAGCAGCCCCGAGATGATGGCCAAGCTGCGCCCCGCCTTCGCCAAGGACGGCACGGTGACGGCCGGCAACGCCAGCGGCATCAACGACGGCGCCGCTGCTCTGGTGGTGATGAGCGCCGCCGAGGCCGCCCGCCGCGGCCTCACCCCGCTGGCCCGCATCGCCAGCTTCGCCACCGCCGGCGTGGACCCCAGCATCATGGGCACCGGCCCGATCCCCGCCAGCCGCCGCGCGCTGGAGCGGGCCGGCTGGCAGGTGGCCGACCTCGACCTGATGGAGGCCAACGAGGCGTTCGCCGCCCAGGCCTGCGCCGTGAACAAGGACCTTGGCTGGGACACGGACCGGGTCAACGTGAATGGGGGCGCGATCGCCATCGGCCACCCGATCGGCGCCTCGGGCGCCCGCGTGCTGGTGACGCTGCTGCACGAGATGGCCCGGCGGGACGCGCATAAGGGCCTGGCCACGCTGTGCATCGGCGGCGGAATGGGTGTCGCCATGTGCCTGGAGCGGTAGCGCCGGGTTGACATTGCGATCCTGCCCCGGTGCGTTCAATGATGGCGGAAGGCCGAGCGGGCTGAATCAGCCGGCCAACCAACCGAAGGGAGATCAAGCATGGCACGAGTAGCGCTGGTGACCGGAGGAACCCGCGGCATCGGTGAGGCGATCAGCATCGCCCTGCATGCCGCCGGGCGCACGGTGGTCGCGAGCTATGTCGGCAACGACGTCGCCGCCAAGAGCTTCAGTGACGCCACCGGCATCGCCGTGGTCAAGTTCGACGCCGGCGATTTCGCGTCCTGCGAAGCCGCCGTCAAGACGATTCACGAGCAGCACGGCGCCGTCGAAATCCTGGTCAATAACGCCGGCATCACCCGGGACGGCACCATGGCCCGCATGTCGCGGGACATGTGGGACGCGGTGATGGATACCAATCTCGGGTCTTGCTTCAACCTGTGCAAGCTGACGTTCGAGGGCATGCGCCAGGCCAAGTTCGGCCGCGTGGTGAACATTGGCTCCATCAACGGCCAGGCCGGGCAGTATGGCCAGGTGAACTATGCCGCCGCCAAATCCGGCATCCACGGCTTCACCAAGGCACTGGCCCAGGAAGGTGCGCGCTTTGGCATCACGGTGAACGCCATCGCCCCGGGCTACGTGGATACCGAGATGGTGCGCGCGGTGCCGCCGGACGTGCTGACCAAGATCGTCGCCCGCATCCCCATGGGCCGCCTCGGCCACGCCAGCGACATCGCCCGCGGCGTCGCCTTCCTGACCAGCGACGACGGCGACTTCATCACCGGCTCCACGCTGTCGATCAACGGCGGTCAGCACATGTACTGACGGCTGCGAAG
>CAXSEK010000140.1:0-7344 GCA_964235625.1 uncultured Acetobacteraceae bacterium | reverse complement strand
GTGGCGCTGCAGAACGCGATGGTCTACCCGGATTTCGCACAAGGCGCGCTCGACGTGCTCGGGCAATGGCAGGCGACGGAGCGCGACGACTATCGCGATGCCGAACCCGGCAAGATCCTGCACGAGCTGCGCCGGGGGGAATTGGCGCATTTCAAGCTGATCCCGCATACGCCGTATTTCGGTACGGCGGACGCGACGCCGCTGTACCTCGTGACGCTGCACACGGCGTGGCGCTGCACCGGGGACCTCGACATGGTACGGCGGCAGATGAAGGTGGCCGAGGGCTGCCTGCGCTGGATCGACGAGTGGGGCGACCGCGACGGCGATGGGCTGCAGGAGTACCAGACGCGCTCGCCCAAGGGCTACGAGAACATGGCCTGGAAAGATTCGGGTGATTCGGTGATGCATGCCGATGGCAGCAAGGTCATCGGTCCCAAGGCCCTGATCGAGTTGCAGGGCTACGTGTTCGACGCTTGGACGCGCATGGCCGAGATCTACGATGCGCTCGGCCAGCCGGACCGGGCGGCGGAGCTGCGGGAGAAGGCGGCGGTCCTGTATCAGCGTGTGGACGAGCTGTTCTGGAACGAGGCCGAGGGCACCTACGCCTACGGCCTGGACGGGGATAAAAGGCAAATCCTTAGCGTCGCGTCTAACCCCGGGCACTTGCTGTGGTCCGGGATCGTGCCGCCGGACCGGGCAGGGCGGGTGGTGGCGCGGTTGACGCAGCCGGATATGTGGAGCGGATGGGGGATCCGCACGTTGTCGGCCAAACATCCGTCCTACAACCCCTACTCCTACCAAAACGGGTCGGTCTGGCCCCATGACAACGGGCTGATCGCGCAGGGCTTCAAGCGGTACGGCTATGCCGATGCAGCGAACGCCGTGGCCAAGGACATCGTGGGTGCGGCCAGCTTCTTCATGCTCACGCAGTTGCCGGAGCTGTATGCCGGCATCCAGCGGGACGCCACCAACTTCCCCGTCCAATATCTGGGCGCCAACGTGCCGCAGGCCTGGGCCGCCGGCAGCGTGTTCTCGCTGGTGCAGGCCATGATCGGCTTCCAGCCGGACGCGCCGAACGGCCATTTGGTGATCGACCCGACGTTGCCAGAGTGGCTGCCGGACTTCACGTTGCGGGACCTGCGCATCGGGCAGGATGCCTTTGACATCCGCTTCACCCGCAGTGGTAGCGAGACCGGCTACGACGTGCTGCGCGGTGACCCGGCGCGCGTGATCCAGCGGCCAATGACGGTGTGGGCCCCTGCTAGTTAAGGCGGCCATGCGGTTCCGACGGTCGCAACCGATCGACCACCTGCCGCAAGGCCGCCCCGATCGTGGTGATCTGGACCGGGGTGACGCCCTCCTGCGATAGCACGCGGAGGCTATCGACGTGAAGCTGGATTGCGCCGTGATCCCATTGCCGGGCCAGCAGCAGGCGTTCGATCAGGGTGCATAGGCTGAGCGCCACCTCGCCCAGCCCGGCTTTGCCGAAGACGCCGGCGATGCCGACGAGCGAATTGCTCATCCGGTAGAACTCCGCGGCCTGCCGGCTGTCCGGGCCCGGCCGCACTTCGCCTGCGAGCGCATGCAGCGAGCGGATCGTCTCGGCGATACTCGACAGGCCCCGGTCCCGCAGGCCTTCGAGGTTCTGCTCGGCGGCGGCGACGGCTTCGGTGACGGTGATCCCGCCTGGCCGGTTGACCAGGCGGCCGAGGGCTCGCGTGTGTTCGGGTAGATGCTTCGTCATAGCAGAGCGGCTCCCTTTCCGCCGAGCATGGCGTCGATCTCGGACTGCGACAGGTTCGGTGCCTTGGCGTCCCCCAGCTTCAACGAAAGGTCGTCACAGCGCCGCCCCTCCAGGCCGGGGGGCGGGCCCATCTTCTGAAACCGGCGGTCGGGCCCGGTATAGGTTGGGCCTTCGATGAAGGGCCGGGCATCCTTCGCCAGCCAGACAACCCGGTCATACAGTACCTTCGGGGTGATCGGCTTGGCGATGACGAAGTTCGCCCCGCAGTCGCGTGCCCGAATGATGTTGCCCTGCAAGGTGTGCCCGGCGAGCAGGATGACGGACGCCGTCCGGATCGCCGCGATCTTGCTCCGCCGCACCCAACGGATGAAGTCGAACTCGTCCGGGCCATCCTCCGGCTGCGTGGTCCCGACCACAACCAGTTGTGCCGCGTCCCGCTCGAGGTGGTTCTGCGCCTGCACGGTCGATGCTAGGCGGGAGATCGAGCGGACCCGGAAGCCGCTGAACACCTGGGAGAGGATCTCGGACTCGAGCTTGTTGGCTTCGACGAGCAGCACGTCGAGCGCGCCGAAATAGATCCGCGCCTCGAGCTCGGGTGCCGGCTTGGTCACGCCCCGAACAACTCCAGCACACCGCGCTCCGCTTCGGGCTCGCAAGGCCGGCCCGCGATCCGGTCCGCCAGGGCAGCGGTCTTGAGCTGGCCCAGCGCTCCCGACACGTCCAGCGTGCTCTCCGGCACGATATCGGCCAGCGCTGCCAGGAACGCGGCGAGGCCGGCGAGGTGCTGGCTCAGGCGGTCCAGCACCTGCCAGCGCTCGACCTCCGCCACGCCCGCGGCCCCGAGCTCGTCGGCGGTCACGGCGAGGTCCGCGAGTTCCTCGGCGCCTGCAAGCAGCACGGCCGTCAGCTTTGCAGTCATCAGAACAGCTCCACCGCGCCGCCATCGTCCACCGGTCGGGGCGGGCGGCGGCATTCGGCGGCGAGGATATCGGCGTCCGGACCCGCCAAGGCGAGCTGCCGCGCGCGGCCGGCGACCGGCCAGTATTGGATCCGGCGTCCGCGCTCGCCGCGCAAGCTGCCACCCGTGACGGTGATCCGCTCACGCCGAGCGAAACGCTCGGCGAAATCGGCGTTGAGCGAGCCGACATCGGTTAGGCCACGCAGCATGCGGGCCCCGCCGAACAGCTTGGCTTCCAGCCGCTCACGCCGTGCACCGCGCTGCAACAGGCCATTGACCAGCAGCTCCATCGCGTGGACGCCGTGCTCCGCGCCGGGCGGGCCGGGCCCGTCATGGCCTGGGAGCAGGAAATGGTTCATGCCGCCCACGCCGGCCCGACGGTCTTGCAGGCAGGCCGCCACGCAGGATCCGAGGATGGTGGTGAGCACGATCGCCGGGTCATCCGTGACGTGAAACTCACCCTGGACGATGTTGACCCGGTGCTCCGCGGTCACGTCAAGGTCCCGAACACGGCTTCAATCTTTTCCCGCAACGTTGCCACGGTGAAAGGCTTGACGAGGAAGTTGTTGACACCGAACTGGACCGCACGCTGAACGAGATCGGCATCGCCGCGCCCGGTCAGCATGATGTAGGCCGTCTTCGCCGTCGGTGGATAGGTGCGGACGGCGCGGAGCAGGCCCAGGCCATCGAGCTTCGGCATATTGAAGTCGCTGATGACCAGGCTGACCGGGCTTGCGACGAGGCTGCGCAGGCCGGCCTCGCCGTCCGGCGCTTCGTCGAACTCCCGGAAGCCGAGCTGTTGCAATCCGCCCCGCACCAGGAGGCGCATGGATTGCTGGTCGTCGACGATCAGCACCTTGAGGGCGGCGGCGGACGGCATGCGCAATCTCCCGGCTTGGCGTTGCAGGCGGCGAGCATGGCGGTCGCGGCCGCGTGGAGCGATACCTGCGATTGCACGCTGCCGAGCTCGAAGGCGGCTTTGGGCATTCCGTAGATGACGCTGGTCGCCTCGTCCTGCCCGAGGGTGCGGCCGCCGGCTTTCCGCAGGGCGAGCAACCCCTGCGCGCCGTCGCGGCCCATGCCGGTGAGGATGACGCCGACGGACCGCGCCCGGGCGGTGAGCGCCACCGATTCGAACAGCACGTCAACGGAGGGGCGGTGGCCGTTGACGGCGCCGGTGTCGGAGAGGCGGCAATGCCATGGACCGTTATGCGGGCCTGCGAGCACGAGATGGGCGACACCGCCGGGTGCAAGGTAGACCTGGCCCGGGGATAGCGGCGCACCATCCCAGGCCTCCGTCACGGATGCGGCGCAGGATCGGTCCAGGCGCTTGGCGAAGGAGGCGGTGAAGGCGGCCGGCATGTGCTGCGTGATGACGGTCGGCGGGCAGTTGGCGGGAAAGCTGGAGAGGATCGCGAGCAATGCCTCGACCCCGCCGGTCGAGGCACCGATGGCCAAGACGCGGTGCGCCGGGACGAAGCCGGTTGCAGCCCTTGGCAGCGGAGCGTGGCGCAATGGGTGCAGGCGGGCGCCTCTCGCGGCACGCACGATCTCGGGCAGGCGGTCGAACCCGGCGGTGTCGCCGAGGCGGGGCTTGGCCACGCACTCCACCGCACCCAACTCGAGCGCCCGCAGGGTGGCCTCGGCCCCGCTCCGCGTCAGGCTGGAGATCATGACGACCGGCATTGGGCGCAAGCGCATCAGTCGCTCGAGGAAATCGAGGCCGTTCATGCCGGGCATCTCGACATCGAGCGTCACGACGTCCGGGTTGAGCTCCTTGATCGCCTTGCGGGCCTCCAGGGGGTCACAGGCCTGGCCTACGACGGTGATGTCGGCATCCCGCTGCAGGGCGCGACAGATCATCGCCCGCATGGTCGCGGAGTCGTCGACGATGAGGACCTTCGTCATGAAGCCGACCGCCGCTGGTAGATGGTGATACCGGCGCTGCTGAAACAGGTGGATGCGGGGCCGGTGACCCGCTCCGAATGGCCGACGAAGAGGGTCCCGTTGGCGGTCAGCAGCGGCTCGAAACGGGACCAGATCAGCTGCTGCTGCGCCTCATTGAAATAGATCACGACGTTGCGGCAGAAGATCGCGTCGAACGGGCCCTTCATCGGGAATGGCTTGATCAGGTTCAGCGCCCGGAAGGTGATCAGGCGGCGCAGGTCGGGGCCGGCACGCCATCCCTCGTCGGTCCGGTCGAACCAGCGTTGCAAGGGTGCGGGGGGGATGGAGGTCAACGCCTCTGCGGGGTAGACCCCGTCCGCTGCTTCCTGCAAGACCGTCGTGTCGATGTCCGTCGCGAGGACGCGGATGTCCAGCTGGGACGCCTTCGGCAGCAAGCCGAGGATCGTCAGCGCGATCGAATACGGTTCCTGCCCGGTGGAGCAAGCGGCCGACCAAAAGCGCACGCGGCCGCCCTGCTCCGCCACGCGCAGCAGCGGCGGCAGGACCGTCTCCCTGAGATGGGCAAAGTGGTGCGGTTCACGATAGAACCGGGTGACGTTCGTTGTGAGCGCGCGCATCATGCGGCCCCTCTCCTCGGCGCCGTCCTGCTGTTCGAGCAACCGGCAATACTGGCCGAACTCCGTCAGGCCGAGGGCGCGCAGGCGCTTGCCGAGACGCGAGTAGAGCAGCGCCGCCTTGCTTTCGTTCAAGGCGATCCCGGTCTCGGCCTCCAGCAGGTCCGAGATGGTGCGGAAGTCCCCTGGCGTGAGCAGGAATTCGCCTTCCACCATCCCGACTGACGAGCCGGACCGGTGCAACGCCCCGCTCATGCCGCGTCCGCCTCTGCTCTCGGCATCACGCGATCCAGCGAGATCAGGCTCACCATGCGGCTGTCGATGGCGAGCAATCCCTGCACGAACGTGCGCGCACGGCCGGATGCGAGCTCCGGCGGCGGTTGCACCGTGTTCTCGCCGACCGTGATGATGTCCGACACGGCATCGACGAGCACGCCGATCACCTGCGTTCCAACTTGCGCCACGATGATCACGTGGCGGGCCGTCGGTTCCGGCGGCGGGAGGCCGAGCCGGGCAGCGAGATCGAGGATCGGCAGCACAGCACCGCGCAGGTTGATGACGCCACGCACGAAGGGCGGCGAGCGCGGCAACGGCGTCGCCGGCACCCAGCCGCGGATTTCCCGCACCGACATGATGTCGACGCAGAACTCCTGTTCGCCGATTCGGAACGCGATCAGCTCGAGTTCGCGGGGGGTGGGGGACACGACGCTTTCAAGCATAGGTCAATCCTACGTCCAGGCGGGTTTCGACGAAGGCGGTGTCACCCCTCGCCTCGGAGATCATGCCATCGACATCCAGGATCAGGGCGACCCGCCCATCCCCCAGGATGGTTGCGGCGGCGACACCGGGAACCTGACGGTAATTCGCTTCCAAGCTCTTGATGACGACCTGCTGCTGGCCCTGGATGGCCTCCACCAGCAGCGCCGCCCGCGTACCGCCATCCGCTTCCACGAGGAGGACGACGCTGGCGGCATCCATCGCGGCCTGGCTCCAGCCGAGCACCGTGCTCACGGACAGTAGCGGGACGTAGCTGCCGCGGATATTCAGCACGCGGGCGCCATCCGCCACCTCGTGGATGCATTCGGCGCGGGGCTGCAGCGTCTCGATGATCGCCGTCAACGGGACGATCAGGGTCTGCCCGGCGACCGTCACGACCATGCCGTCCAGCACCGCCAAGGTCAGCGGCAGGCTCAGGGTGAAGGTCGATCCCTGGCCCGGGCGCGACGTGATCGCGATGCGGCCGCCGAGGGCCTGGATCGAGCGCCGGACGACGTCCATCCCGACACCGCGCCCGGAGATGTCCGAGATGGTGGCGGCCGTTGAGAAGCCCGGCAGGAAGATCAGGTTGTCGATCTCCTCGTCGGTCAGCGGCAGGTCGGGCGGGATCAGGCCCTTTGCCACGGCACTCTCGCGCACCCTGCCCCGGTCGATCCCGGCGCCATCATCCGACACTTCGATGACGATGCGGCCCGAGCGGTGCATCGCGGCCAACCGCACCGTGCCTTGCTCGGGCTTCCCGACACGGCGACGCTCCTCCGGGCGTTCCAGCCCGTGATCGATCGCGTTGCGGATCATGTGGGTGAGCGGGTCGGCCAGATGCTCGATCACCGTCTTGTCGACCTCGGTGCCCTCCCCGTCCGACAGCAGGCGGACCTGCTTGCCGGTCAGCGCCGCGACCTCTCGAACCAGGCGCGGCATGCGTGCGAACACGGATTTGACGGGCTGGGCGCGGATCGCCATCACGCTGTCCTGGATCTCCCGGGTCAGGTTCTCCAGCTCGTCCAGCCCGACGGCGATAGCGGAGGAGTGGCCCAACCCCGCCTCGACCGAGCGCTGCACCAGCATCGCGCCGTTGATGACCAATTCGCCGACGAGGTCGATCAGGCGGTCCACACGGTCGAGGTCAACCCGGATGGTGGCCTTTGGGTGGGTTTGAGGCTCGTCCCGGACAGGCGTGGCCGCGATAGCCGGCTGGGGCGAGGGGGCCGGTCCTGCAGGGCCCTGCAGATTGCGGATCAGCGCCATGACGTCCAGCGGCGGCGCGTCCTCCAGGATGGTGTCCGCGGCCGCGGCGGGGGCGATCTCCAGCTCGCAATCACCCTCCACGAACTCGAACACGT
>CAXSEK010000139.1:0-7402 GCA_964235625.1 uncultured Acetobacteraceae bacterium | reverse complement strand
AAGGCGACCTCGGTCAGGCGGCTCAGGCTGCGGCCCAAGGAGCGGGATGCGACGGGGCTGCCGTCCTGCAACACGCTCGCGGCGCGCAGGACGGCGGCCGCCCTCCCCTGCACCGCCTGCACCGTCCGCCGCAAGGTGGCCGCCGGGCGCAGGGGTATGAGCACGAAGCAGCAAAACCAGGTTATCGGCACGGCGATGGCGACCGAAAGCAGTTGGTAGGGCAAGGACTCGAGCGGCAGTTGCAGGTAGAGCCCGACGTAGAAGTCGATCACGACACTGACGCCGATCCCCAACGCGCGCGGGCTGCGGCCCTGTAGCAGCAAGGTCGCGAACACCACGGCGAGGAAGGCGACATCGCCGAAACGATGGTCTCCGTGCAGGACCGTGGTCGCTACCACCACGGCCGCTGCGGCGGCTGCCTGCAACAGGAGCGTCCGCTGCCGCTCGGCCCGGTTCGGCTCGCGCATCCAGAATGGTGCGATCAGGCTGAGGATGGCACCGCCGGCGAAATAAAGCGGCAACTGCCCGAAGAGATGGCCGAGGCCGATCGCGCACAGTATCGTCAGCACGACCCCGGCCGTGCCGCGGCAGGCCAGGAACAGGCGGATCAACCCGGGATCCGAGTCGATGACCCGGTCGGCCAGCGTGGCCAGCAGGGAGGTCGGGCCGGTCAAGGTCCGCCAATAGGAACGTCTTCGCGAATGCAGCATAGAGTTCACCCTACCCCGATGCATCACAAGGAGCGTGGTGCCGTAGCCTTGGTGCGGGATCAACTGTCCGTTTACGCGCAGGCCGCCGCCGGGGCGTGCACACAGCTGGACATGTCCATGCGTCCAGCTCCGTCCGTGGGCTTCGCCGCTGCCTTCCCAGTGACGAACCGGGGAGGACAAGGCAGTCCTGCCGCTCGAAACGCGCTCACTCAGCGCGGGGGGAAGAGATGGAAACGGGGAAGAATGGATGGTCTGGCCAGCCGTCCCACCAGCCTCAGAGCTTGCACGGCGGTGCGATGCTTGATGCGAAGGCCGGACTTTGCGTCTTCTTTACTTGCAACTTTTCAAATTCACGCGCAGGGTTTTCATATGGAACGAGGCGTCAGCCCGGATAGTATCCGGGCGTGCAATTAGCGACCGGGGCTTCCGGCAACGTCGGCTGAGCCGCGTTGATGTCGCTTCCTCGTTTCCAGAAGGTTTCCATGTCATCCCCCGGAGGCCCAGGCCTCCTTCGCTTCCGCCGGCTTCAGCGGTGTGAACTTGGCATCTTGACGTCGGTCGACCTCGATCCGGAGCATGTCGAGCGGTTTCTTGGCCCCATGCCGGACATCCTCGATGCCGTCGAGCGCGGCCTGGCGCATTCCGCGATCGCTATCGAGGTGGACGGCGCGGTCACCGGCTTCTGCGTCGTGCATCCCGAGCTGCGCGACTCCTCGTGCTGGTGGCTGGGTTGGTTCGCGCTCGACCGCCGGCAGCAGGGCCGCGGCTATGGGCGGGCGGCGCTGCAGGCGGTGTTGGCGCGGTTGCGCCGGGTGGCGGGCTGCCGCCGGGTGCGGCTGCTGGTGGCTCCGGACAATGCGCGCGCCCGCGGGCTCTATGAGCGGAGCGGGTTCCGTGCAGCGGGCGTGTGGCCGGCGACGCGGGAGCTGATCCTGGAGCTGACCCTGCCGGCGGCGATCGATGCGGGGCGGCTCGACGCGTTCAACCTGGTCGCCGTCGCGACCCGCGCGCGCCGTGTGTTCCGCCATCGCCGGCTGCGGCAGATCGCGGGGCCGCACGCGGCGTGGGTGATCGGCGTGGAGCGGGGGCCGCCGGCTAGCCGTGCAAGGCGCGCCAGACCCGCTCGGGCGTCAACGGCATGTCGAGGTGGGTCACCCCGCGCGGTGCCAGCGCGTCCAGCACGGCGGCCACCACCGCCGGGGGGGCTGCGATCGACCCCGCCTGCCCCGCGCCCTTCACACCAAGTGGGTTGGATGCCGTGGGCACGCCGTGCAGGTGGACGTCCAGGTCCGGCAGGTCGGCGGCGCGGGGCATGGTGTAGTCCATGAAGGAGCCGCTCAGCAGCTGGCCGGTCGCCGGGTCATAGACGGTGCGCTCCAGCAGCGCTTGGCCGATGCCCTGGGCGAGGCCGCCTTGGACTTGGCCCACCAGCAGCAACGGGTTGATCGGCGTGCCGAAATCGTCGGCTGCGGTGTAGCGTAGCAGGGCCACCATCCCGGTTTCCGGGTCCACCTCCACTTCGGCCACGTGGCAGCCATTGGGGAAGGTGATCTTGTCCAGCAGGGTCCAGTGATAGCTGTCGAGCGAGCCGGCCTCGCGCGCCACCTCCAGAAGGGGCACGCTGCGGCCGCCCGCGCTGAACACGCCGGCGTTAAACGTGACCTCCTCCGGACGGGCCTGTAGCAGGCGCGCGGCGGCCGGGTGCGCCTTGCCCAGCACCAGCGCGATCGCATCCACCAGGGCCGAGCCGCCCATGTGCAGGGAGCGAGCGCCGCCATGACCGTGGCCGGCGCGCACCTCATTCGTGTCGGCCTGGATGAAGTCGAAGCACTCGATCGGCAGGCCGAGCCGGTCGGCGGCGATCTGCGGGAACGTGGTCTCGTGCCCCTGGCCGTTCGATTGGGTGCCGAGGTGCAGGGAGACGCGGCCGTCTGGGCGGAAACGGATCTCGGCGCCCTCGTTCGGGGCGCCGCGGGCGGTCTCCAGGAAGCAGGTGACGCCCAGGCCGCGTAGCCGGCCGGAGGCGAGCGAGGCAGTGCGGCGGGCGGCGAAGCCGATGGCGTCCGCGGCGAGCAGTGCCGGGTCGATGTTGGCGGCGAAGCGGCCGCCGTCGATGGTGGTGGCCATGGCCGTGCGGTGGGGGAAGCGCTCGACCAGGTTGCGGCGGCGCAGCACCACGCGGTCGATGCCGGTCAGCCGGGCCGCTTCGTCGATCAGGCGCTCCAGCAGGTAATTGGCCTCGGGCTTGCCGGCGCCGCGGTAGGCGTCCAGCGGGACCGTGTTGGTGTAGGCGCCGCGCGTGGCCATGAACACGGCGGGGATGGCGTAGCCGGATCCCATCGCATTGCCCGGTGCCGTGGTGGAACTGCCGGGCCCGCCGGTGGACATGGCAGCGCCGAGATTGGCCACGATGTCCACCTCCAGCGCCAGGAAGCGGCCCTCTGCGTCCAGGCCGAGGCGGGCGTGGGTGACGTTGTCGCGGCCGTGGGCGGTGGAGACGAAATCCTCGCCATGGCCGGACGCCCAGCGCACCGGGCGGCCGAGATGGCGGGCGGCCCACATGACGGCGATGTATTCCGGGTAGAGGGGATTCTTGACACCAAACCCGCCGCCGACATCGGGGCACGCGACCCGGATGCGGTCGGCCGGGAGCTTGAACACCGACTCGGCAAGGTCCTGCCGGATGCCGTGCACGCCCTGGCCGCTGATCAGCAGGGAGAACGCGCCGGCCTCGTATTCGGCGAGCGCGGCGCGGTGTTCGAGGGGGGCCACTATGACCCGGTTGTTCACCAGGGTCAGATCGGCGATGTGGGCCGCTTGCGCCATGGCGGCGGTCACGGCGGCCCGGTCGCCCTTGGCGTAGCGGAAGGCGAGGTTGCCGGGCACTTCGTCCCATAGCAGCGGCGCATCCGGGGCGAGGGCGTCCGTTGCCTCCACGATGCAGGGTAGCGGGCGGTAGCCCACCTGCACGAGTTCGGCGGCGTCCTGCGCCAGCCGGGCCGAGCTGGCGACGGCGAAGGCGACCGGCTCGCCCACGTAGCGGACCCGGCCATTGGCGAGGGCCGGGCGGGGCGGCACGCGCATCGGGCCCTCGGTCGGGACCTTGGCGGAGCACGGGATGGGGCCCAGGCCGGCGAGGTCGGAGGCAGTGAACACGCCGGATACACCGGGCAAGGCGCAGGCGTCCGAGGAGTCGATTGCGCCGAGGGTGGCGTGGGCGTGGGGTGAGCGGATGACGTGGAGGTGGAGCGCGCCGGGGCACTCGACGTCGGCCATATAGCGGCCGTTGCCGGTCAGAAAGCGGCGGTCCTCTAGGCGACGGATCGATTGGCCGACGAGTGGCGTCACCAGGTGTCCAGGGGGCGACTGTCCCCCGGTGCGGCTTGGGGCGGAGTGGGCCGAAGTACCCGCTTGCCTCCTCCAGGCAATTGGAAGATCACGAAGGGAGAGCCACAACCTTTCTCAGAGATGTCGGAAATACCTGACGATATCCACCAGCGCAGTCAGCGAGATCGGCATCACCAGCAGACTGAACGCCAGGGCGATGATGATCAGGCTGATCGCGTTGTCACCCGGCTTGGCTGGCCGGCGCTGCGGCTGCCGCTCTGGGAGGAAGCCGGTCCCGTCGAATGGCATGAACGTGTCCCCCCTGTAATATGACTGAGATGGGTGCGGTCGCGGTCCAGCAAAGATGTCATCATGCAAGCACCTCGGCCATCCGGTCCAGCGCGGCCGCTAATTGGCCGGAGTCGCGGCAGACGCACATGCGCAGCCAGCCCGCGGCGGCGTCTCCGAACAGCTCGCCGGGTGCCAGACCGACCCGGGTGCGTTGCAGCACGTGGAGGCAGGCGGCGCGGGCATCCGGCCACCCGTCGATCCGGAAGAAGGCGTACATGCCGCCACGCGGCGGTTCCGTCAGACGCACCCGGCCCATCGTGCCGAGCCGGTCATGAGCCAACGCTACCCCGGCGCGGCAGCGTTCGCGCATTTCGGCGATGAAACCCTCGCCCTGGGTGATCGCGGCGGCGCCGGCCTCCTGGATGAAGGAGGCGGTGCCGCTGTTCAGGTATTGCGTCATGGCGCCCAACCGGTCCGCGACCGACGCCGGGTGGGTGAGCCAGCCGAGGCGGAAACCGGTCATCGCCCACGCCTTGCTGAAGCTGTTGACGCAAAGCAGCAAATCATCCGGCTCAGCGAGCTGCAGCATCGAGGGAGCGACGTCCCCGTCGAAATAAAGCCGGCCGTAGACCTCGTCGGCGATGATCCAGATGCCGCGCTCCCGGCCCAGGGCCAGTAGGGCGCGAAGATCGTCCCGGGTCGCGGTCCATCCGGTCGGGTTGTTGGGGGAGGAGAACACGATCGCCCGGGTGCGGGCGTCGCACAGGGCGGCAACCCGGCCGATGTCCAGCGTCCAGCGATTGTCCTGCAAGATCAACGGGCAGGCGCGCGGCTCGGCACCGGCGACGTGGATGGCGTTGTGGATGTTGGGCCATTGCGGGGTGACGTAGACGGCGTTGGTGCCCGCTTCGAGCACCAGGTCCATGGCCAGTGCCACGGCCTGCATGCCGCCGGGGGTGACGGTCGTGCGGTCGCGCGGGATCGGGCGGCCGTGCAGCCGGGTCTGGTAGGTGGCGAGGGCGGCGGTGAGGTTGGCGGTGCCGCGCATGTCCGGGACGTAGAATGTGCAGCCGCCATCCAGGGCGCGCTTGGCGGCGTCCCGGATGAAGGCGGGGGTGACGAGGTCGCCCTCGCCGAACCAGAGCGGAATGACGCCCTCGAGATGGCGCGCCTTGTCGGCCAGGACGGCGATGTTGTCGGTCACCATGTCCTGGATCTGCGGTCGGATGCGGGTCTCGGCCCCGCCTGGCGGGGCGTTGCGGATGGCGAGGTGGCCGGCGGCGGGTGCGGGCACGGGAGGCTCCTGGAGCAGTGCGCGGAGACTACGCCTGAGCGGTTGTTGAGGGAATGAGTTACGACGGCATACTGGCGGGATGAGGGACCGCATCTCCGCCGCGATGGCGCGGCGCATCGTGCTTGCAGCGGCCGGCCTGGCCGAGGCCCGCCCGGTGGTTCCGGACCGGGGCCATCTCCGCCGCGTGGCCGCGCGGCTTGGGATGTTGCAGATCGACTCGGTGTCCGTGTTGGCGCGGGCGCATTATTTGCCGCTGTTCTCCCGGCTTGGGGCGTATGACCGAGCTTGGCTGGACGAGGCGGCCTGGGGGCGCCGGCCGTCGCTGTTCGAATACTGGGCCCACGAGGCGTCGCTGCTGCCGCACGCCGCGCATCCGCTGCTGCGCTGGCGGATGGCGCGGGCGGGACGGTCCGAAGGCATCTATGGCGAGTTGGCCCGGTTCGCCGCCGAACGCCGCCCGTTCATCGACGCGCTGCTCGAGCGGGTGCGCGCGGAAGGCTCGATGCCGGCGTCCGGCGCCGAGGGCGAGCGCGGCCCGGGCGGCTGGTGGGGCTGGAGCGACGCCAAGCGGGGGTTCGAATGGCTGTTCTGGGCCGGCTACGTCACCACGGGGACGCGCCGGGCCAGCTTCGAACGGGTATACGATCTACCGGAGCGGGTGATTCCAGCCGCCGTGCTGAACGCGGCGACGCCCCCGGTGGAGGAGGCGCACCGCGCGTTGCTTGGCCTGGCTGCGCGGGCGCTGGGGATCGCGACGGCGGCCGACTTGCGGGACTACTACCGGCTGGCGCCGGCGGATTGCGCCGGGCCGTTGCGGGACCTGTTGGAGGCAGGGGAGATCGTCCCCGTCGCCGTCGAAGGCTGGACGCAGCCGGCCTACGTGCACCGTGACGCGCGCTGGCCGCGCCGGGTGGCGTGCTGCGCCCTGGTCTCGCCGTTCGACCCGGCGATGTGGGAGCGCGGCCGCGCCGAGCGGGTGTTCGGCTTCCGCTACCGGCTGGAAATCTACACCCCGGCGCACAAGCGGCAGCACGGCTACTACGTGCTGCCATTCCTGCTAGGCGACCGCATGGTGGCGCGGGTGGATTTGAAGGCGGTGCGACTCAGCGGGACGTTGCAGGTGCTGTCCGCCCACGCGGAGCCGCACGCGCCGCCGGAGACGGCGGAGCAACTGCTCGGCGAGTTGCGGCTAATGGCACGGTGGCTCGGGTTGGAGCGGGTGGAGGTGAGACCGGCCGGTGATTTCGGTGGCGTGCTCGCGGATGCGAACGGCAACCCGGACGGTGCGGCGGCGCTATCTGCGCAGGAGGATCCAATGATGGCCGACACCCCGAAGACGGACCCGCAGACACCGGACGCGCCTGGCGCGGAGGCGAACCACGCGGAGGCGCATCCGGTGGAGAACGCGAAGAATGACCGGGAGGTGGCTGCGATATCCCGGACGGTCCAGCCGAAGAGCGACGCGCCGTCGCGTAGCGGCATCGATGGGTCTGGCAGCGGCGCGGATGGGCTTTGAGGTTGCGAGGGACTGTGCCGGGAGCATGGTTTGTCGGTTGAAACGTCAGCGGGATTGATCGGAGGCTTCATGGCTGATTTCG
Organism: uncultured Acetobacteraceae bacterium; assembly: GCA_964235625.1. GTDB lineage: Bacteria > Pseudomonadota > Alphaproteobacteria > Acetobacterales > Acetobacteraceae > LMUY01. The sequence goes on along the minus strand of CAXSEK010000139.1, from coordinate 182 downwards.
ACCCCGTTTCAGACATTCGAAGCGATGACATACGTGCTTCGAAGCAGACACTTGCATACGTGTGACGGCGGCTTGCCCTTCCTGGCGATCAGGACGTCACGCTTCGGGTCAGCCCGGCAAGAGACCAGCACCGCGGTAGTTGGCGATTAGTGCGTCGAACAAGCCGATGTTCGACCGGCTTC
>CAXSEK010000138.1:0-7425 GCA_964235625.1 uncultured Acetobacteraceae bacterium | reverse complement strand
GTGGTGGCAGCCCTGCTCGTTACGTTGGGTGTCGCTTGCTTGCCGTTCAGCCGGGTTCAGTTGGCGGCCGAGCCGGGCTTCATGCCCGCGTTCGGCGCCATCACCCTGCTGGTCGATGGGCTGACGGCGGGGCTGCTTTTCGCCCAAGCCCGGCTGTCTAGCCGGCGATCGATGCTGCGTCTCGGTGGGGCCTATCTGTTCGCGGCGATGATCACGGTGTCGCATCTCCTCGCCTTTCCCGGCGCCGTGTCGGCCAGCCCGATCATCGGCACTGGTGCCTCCGCCGTCTGGCTCTGGTGCGCTTGGCATGGCGGGTTTGCGGTCTGCATCATCCGCTTCGCATGGGGGCGGGAAGGCCCGCTCAAGCGTGCCGACATCCGCCGGAGCGTAACCTACACCGGCCTGGCGGTCGCCGCGCTCACGGGGGTCGCCACCGCCGGGCTGCCGTGGCTGCCCGAACTGATCCGCGGCAGCGACTATGGCGGCTTGATCACCACGGGGATCGGTCCGCTCGTGCTGGCCTTGATGCTCGTGGCGGAGTTCCTGGTCATCAGCCGGTTGCGCTGCAAGGACGTGCTCAGCCTTTGGCTCACCATCGCCCTGCTCGCGGCCTGCCTCGATGTCGAGTTGACGCTGAGCGGGGCCGGACGGTTCACCTTGGGCTGGTATGCCGCCCGTGCGCTGAGTCTTATGACCGGTATCAGCGTGTTGTTCGCCCTGCTGTCGGAGCTGATGCGCGAGGCGGGCCGGGTTGCGGACGCAAACGCCCAACTCGAGCAGATGCTGCAGACGGACGTGCTGACGGGCCTCGCCAACCGCCGCGCGTTCGAGCAGACGCTGGCGGCCGAGTGGCGGCGGGCGCAGCGCGAGCAGACCGCGATCTCCCTCCTCATGGTCGACATCGACTGGTTCAAGGGATTCAACGACCGCTACGGCCACCCAGCCGGGGACGGGTGCCTACGCTCGGTGGGGGCTGCCTTGGCTGGCCAGGCGTATCGCCCTGCCGACTTGCCGGCGCGGATCGGCGGCGAGGAGTTCGGCATCATCCTCCCGGTCACGGAGGAAGCCGGCGCGCTCCAGGTGGCGGAGCGCCTTCGTGCCAGCGTCGCCAACCTCGGCCTTCGCCACGAAGGCAGCAGCAGCGGCACCGTCACCATCAGCATCGGCACGGCGACGATCCGTCCCTACAGCCTGCACTGCGAAGCCAGCGAGTTGATGGACGCCGCCGACCACGCGCTCTACCAGGCCAAGGCCGTGGGGCGGAACGCAGTCTGCTGCTGCGAACGCACCCCTCCGGTGCTAGCGAAGGTCTAGCAGCCAGGCTCCTACAGCCAGGTGTCCAAGGCTTCGGCGCCGAGCGGCTAGTCCCGGGCCTATGACGAGGCCAAGGGGCTCGACCGCCTGCAGATGTGGACCGCCGAGCGCGACGTGCAGTTGTGGGAAGCACTGAAGCACAAAGCGGCGATGGACGGCGAGATCACCGGGTAGCGCAGCGGCACCGATCTTGCCTCCCGCCTGCCGAAGGACGGAGTAGACCGATGCCCAACTGCTTCCACCTCGCGTGGTTCTGCAACTTCTCCGCCGGCGAGTGGAACCACCCCTACGCCCCCGCCACCCCGCCCTGGGACGGCAAGTTCTACGTCGAGATGGCGCAAGCGATGGAGCGAGCCTGCTTCGACTACATCATGCTCGAGGACACGCTCATGGTGTCCGAAGCCTATCGCGGCACCGCCGAGGCCACGCTGAAACACGCCCTCCAGGCGCCGAAGCACGACCCGATGCCGCTTGCCGCCATGATCGCCGCCGGCACCAGCCGCATGGGCGTGGTGGCAACAATGTCCACCATGGCCTACCCGCCCTTCATGCTGGCCCGGCTGTGCACTACGCTCGACCACATCGCCGGCGGGCGGTTCGGCTGGAACATCGTCACATCCGGCGAGGACGCCGCCGCGCAGAATTTCGGCATGGACGAGCTGCCGCCCCGCGAGCAGCGCTATGCAATGGCCGACGAATACGTCGAGCTGGTCTGCCGCTTGTTCGACTCCTGGGGACCCGGCGCCGTGGTCATGGACCGCGCCACCGGCACCTTCGCCGACTACACCAAGGTCCAGCCGATCCATTTCGAGGGCAAATTCTTCAAATGCCGCGGGCCGCTCAACACGGTGCCGTCGCCCCAGGGCCGCCCGACCTTCGTGCAGGCCGGCGGCTCCCCCCGTGGGCGGGGGTTCGCCGCCCGCACCGCCGACAGCATCATCGCCACTGCCAACGGCCTCACGGGCATGAAGGCCTACCGTGACGACGTCCGGGCCCGCGCCGCCGCTGCCGGGCGGGACCCGGACGACATCAAGGTGCTGTTCCTGATCTACCCCGTGATCGGCGAGACGACCGAGGAGGCCTGGGCCAAGCACCACCGCATGGTAGGCGCCCCCGCCTTCGTCGAGGCGGCGTTGGCCGCGATCGGCACGGTGACCGACATAGACTTCTCCCAGTTCGACCTGGACCGCGAACTGCCGCCGCTGACCACCAACGGCGAACAGGGCTCGCTCGACAAGTTCGCCCAATGGGGCAGCGGCAAGACGCTCCGCCAGCTCGCCGCCGAGCGCTACGAGAGCGGACTGCAACTGATCGGCACGCCGGACGAGGTGGCGGACAAGATGGGTGCGGCGATGGAGGCGATCGGCGGCGACGGCTTCCTGGTGAGCACGCCGTTCCAGCGCGCGAGCCGCCGGGCCGTGGTGGAGATCACCGAGGGCCTGGTGCCGGCGCTGCAGCGGCGCGGGCTGGTGCGGACCCGATACGAAGGAGCGACACTGCGGGAGGTGTTGCGGGAGTTCTAGCCACGGCACCCGGCGCGTGCTCCTCGATCCGTGATGGAGGGCTGCGCTTCCGCTCCCCATTTCCGCCACGATCCGGCCCGACACACCGGTTCGAAAACCCTTGGATAGGGATTGCAGTGATGACGTTGGTGCGTCGTTGTGGGTTTGTAATGATGGCCGCTCTGGCTGCCGGAACGCTGGCCGCCACTCCGGCGAAAGCGTTCTACGGTGGTTACCGCGGCGGCTATGGTGGATACGGTGGTTTCGGTGGATATGGTTACCGCGGCTTCGGTTACCGCGGCTTCGGTTACGGCGGGTTCGGTCCAGGCTTTGGGGCTGGCCTGGCGCTCGGCGGCTTGTATGGCGGATATTACCCGCGCCCGTATGGCTACTACCCGCCGCCCTACTACGTCGCTCCGCCGGTGGTGTATGCGCCGCCGCCCGTCTTCGTGCCGCCGCCGCCGCTGATCTATAGCGGGCCGCCGCCGAAGCCACGCCGGATCGTGCACCGCATCCGCCACCCGGCGACGCCGCAATGCCGCTGCCTGCCGCCGCTGCCGTCCTCAGTACCGGCGCCCTTGCGGGACGTCCCCTCGCCGGGGCTCTAGCGAAGGGGGAACGGCTAGATTCCGGGTTAGGCCGCATTAGCCGTTTGTTTACCGTCTAGGCCCAGGATACGAGTGTCTGCACTCAACCAGGGCCCGCGATGAAGTTCGTATCAGATTTCGCCGACCAGGCGGTGATGCTTCCGTTGGCCCTGGTCGTGTTGGCGGTGCTCGGGATTTTGGGTTGGCGCCGCGGCCTCGTGGCCTGGTCGCTGGCCATCGGCTTCACGTTCGGGCTGATCCTGATACTGAAGGCCGGCTTCGTCATGCTGACCTCCTCCTTCGGCAGCGACTACCGGATCAGCCCGAGCGGCCATGTCGCGTCCGCCTGCGTGGTCTACGGTGGACTGGCCGTGTTGCTGCTGCGGGACACCGTGCTACGCTATATGGCCGCGGCGGTCCCGGCCGCGACGATCCTGGTGATGGGCTACAGCCGGGTCAGCCTCGGTATGCACACCGTCCCGGAGGTCGTCGCGGGAGCCGTGGTCGGCATCGCCGGCGTCTCGATCCTGGCAGCCACGATGGGCCCCCGGCCGTCCTTCGCCATTTGGCCCGTGCCGGCGATCGGCGGCATGTTGGTCTTGGCCCTGCATGGGCTGCACCTGCCGGCGGAGGAGGCCATTCACCTGGCTTCATACACTTGGTGAGCGAATGGGGGCAATTCGCGCTGGCCTCACCCGGCACGCCGCAGCAATGGCAGGCAGAGAGCTACCAGGATAGCCGCCCCGCAAGCCGGATCCTTTCCGCATGGCGCGTGATGGTCCTGTGCGCCGGCCTGAGTGTTACGACGGGGTGCACCCTGGCTGTTTGGCTAGCGCTACGCCCGCCAACATTGGTACAGACCCGAATCATGGCTGATACCAGCGGCCCCGCCGGGCGCGCCGCCCTGGCCGATGCCGCCTTGCGGATAGGCGCCATGCCGGGCCAGACTGCGTCGCTTGATACGTTCGGGGACGCCCTGGTCGTGACCGTATCCGACGATGACCCGATTGCCGCCCGGCTGCGCGCACGTTCCGCGGCCGACACGCTGCTGAACATGTCCGGCGAGACCCGGCGCGCCCAGCCTTCATCCGCGGCCATCCTTGGGCTAGCCCGGCCCGATCCGGACGCCAGCCGCCGGTCCGCCCTGCTGGCCGACCGCAGCCGGCTGTTGGCAGAGCTGGAGTCGGCGGACAGGCGTTTGTCCACCGTATCCGCCTCATTGACGGGGGTCGCCCGGGACATCGCGGCCGGCACGCGCGCCTTGGCCGACCGGAAACCGGGTCATGAGACCCTGGACAAGGCGACCCTCGCCCTGGCGGACCTCCAGCTGCAGCGCATCCAACTGCAAACCCGCTACCAGGACGACTTCCCGGCGGTGGTCGCGCTAGACGGGCAAATCCGCTCCCTCCGCAGCTTCGTGCAGGACGAGCAGCACCGGCTGGATATCGCGGCGCGTAGTGGGACGGACCTCACGGATCCCGTACTCGGCAGCGAGCGAGACCGGCTGAAGGCTGAACTGTCACAACTGACTGACCGCCGCACCGCCGTTGCGAGCGAGCTCGCCAGCGTGACCCGCGCACTCGCCAACCTCCTACCCGACCATCCCCCTCCCCGCCCCGAACCCACCCTGGCTGACCCGGCGCCGCCCGCCCCCGTGCTGATCGAGGGTGCGACGACCGTGACCAACGGCGCGGACCCCCGCTGGATCGCCACGCCGGCGGTGGCCTTGGTGGGAGCGCTGCTGTCCTTGCTGGCGTGGGTCAAGCCACGTCGCGCCGATCGCTCCGTCCAGACCGATATGCTGCTGAAGCACCTCGAGGCGCTTATGCTGCCGTCTCCCGCCGCAATGGCGTCCCTGCCTATCGGTAGCGACACCGCACCGGCACGGAACCAACCGAAGACCTTGTCACGCACAAAATCCCCGGCGCTGGAGGACGAGGGAATGCGGCTTCGTTGTTGACCGACAGGTTGGCTCCTTGGGCGGTATGAATGCCTGTGGCGTCTCCGTCCTGTGGATATGGTCATGGTCTGATGAAACGGCCGTTGTGCCAGGCCTTGAGCCTGGTATCCGTAGCGTTGGCAGGCCACGTCGAGCGTAGTGGATGCCAGTCAAGCCTTTGGCATGACGCTAGGGGCAACGCGATGGGTCCCCACTTGACTATAACCCCGCTGGCCCTGCATCGCCCTCGTCTTGTCAGAACCATGCCGCTTGGACTGGCGAGGATTTAAGACAGGCTGCCAGGCGATACCCCTGCCATGCCAGATCAAGCCAATACAGGACCATCGAACTGGGCCGCTTCGCTGCAGTTCCAAGCCTGGCAACGTGCCTTGCAATGGCCGCACCCGTGCTGCCAGATCCGTCCAACGACAACAACGCCCGGACCCGGCTTGACCAAGAACACCATCCCATGATGACGCCGGCCATCGGCCTGCCCGTCATTAACTTCTTCATGGCCGATGTCGGCGGGGGTATGGGCCCGTTCCTGTCCACCTGGCTGTCGCAGGCCGAGAAGTGGCCGCCCGACCAGATCGGCTACGTCCTGTCCGCCGGGCTGGTCGCGGGCATGCTGATGGCGACCCCGGCCGGCGCCTTGATCGACCGTCTCGGGCGGCCCCGCATGATGCTCGGCCTCAGTTGCCTGATGATCATGGGCGGCACGCTGGCCATGTTCGTGGTCCACGGCCTGTGGCCAATCCTGACGGCGCAGATCGTGGTGGCCACCGGCGGTGCGCTCGGTGGCCCGTCGATCACGGCGCTGACCATGGCGACGGTGGGCAAGAATGACTTTCCCAAGCAGCAAGGCGTGAACCAGGCCGCGACGCATTCCGGCAACGTGGTCGCCGCCGCGATGATCTGGGCCGCCGCCTTCCTGATCGGCCCCGGCTCCTCCATCGCCGTGCTCGGCATCATGGCCACGGGGATGCTGATCGCGCTGCTGTTCTACCCGAAGGATGCCGTGGACCACACCCGCATGGCCGGGCGGGAAAAGCGCAAAAAGGGCGAGAAACGCGGCGGCACCCGCGCCCTGCTGCGCAACAAGCGGCTGTGGGTCGTGATCGTGGCCGTGGGCCTGTTCAATTTCGGCAACGCCGCGGTGCTGCCCTTGCTCGGCCAGCGGCTGGCGGCGGAGAAGCTGCACGATGCGACGCAGTGGCTGGCCATCCTCGTCGTGGTGGCGCAGGCGGTGATGGTGCCCACCTCCTGGATCGCCGGGCGCATCGCCGACCGGGTGGGCCGGCGCATCCTGCTGATCGCCTCCTGCTCGGTGTTGCCGGTGCGGGGCGCGTTGGCGGCGATGTCCCACAGCCCGGTGGCGCTGATCGCGATCGAGTTGCTGGACGGGCTGGGTGCCGGGCTGATCAGCGTCGCCGCCCCGGCCGCCGTGGCGGACCTGACCTATGGCGGCGGCCGTACCCAGACCGCGATGGGCGCCCTCGGCACGATGCAGTCGCTGGCCTCTGCGCTCTCGGCGGCGGCAGCGGGCATCGTCGTGGTGCAGCTGGGGTGGACGCCGGCCTATGTCATGCTGGCGAGTGTTCCGGTGCTGGCCATCCTGGCGCTGTGCACCATCACGCTGCGGGACGAGAAACCGGCCGCCAAGGCGGAGGCTTACCCAGCCAAGGGGAACGCGGCGGCCATCAGCGCGCGGGTGTAGGGCTCGCGCGGCGCCGCGAACATCGCGTCCGCCGGCCCTTCCTCCACCACACGGCCGGCTCGCAGCACCACGATCCGGTGGGCGAGCGCGCGCACCACGGCCAGGTCGTGGCTGATGAACAGGTAGGCCAGGCCGTGCCGACGCTGCAGCGCCCGCAGCAGGGCCACGATCTGGGACTGGACGGAGCGGTCCAGCGCCGAGGTCGGCTCGTCGAGGATCAGCAGCCGGGGTTGCAGCACCAGGGCGCGGGCGATGGCAATGCGCTGGCGCTGGCCGCCGCTGAACTCGTGCGGGTAGCGGTTCAGCGCGTCCAGCGGCAGGCCCACCTGCTCCACCAGCTCCGCCGCCCGCGCCCGGCGGTCCCCG
>CAXSEK010000137.1:0-7459 GCA_964235625.1 uncultured Acetobacteraceae bacterium | reverse complement strand
AGGGTAGCCACAACGTAGCCCGTGCCGGGTGCGCCCCTCCCCGGAGCCTTCCCTCAAGAGGAGGGGAGAAAGAAGGGAACGACATGGACCTGAACGATCTGCCTGATGACGATTTCCGCTCCACGGTGCGTGGGTTCGTCGATGCCGAATACCCGCCAGCCTTGCGCAACCCGCCGCATCGCCTGCATTGGGCTGAGGCGAGGCCGTGGTACATGACCCTGTCGGCCAAGGGCTGGCTCGCCCCCGCCTGGCCGCGCAAGCATGGCGGCATGGGGCTGTCGGCGGCCAAGCAGCTCATCCTCATGGAGGAATACGAGCGCCACGGCGTCGCGCGCACGCCGGACCATGGCATCGTGCTGCTCGGCCCGCTGCTGATCCGTTATGGGACGGAGGCGCAAAAGCAGCGCTTCCTGCCGCGGATACTGGCGGGCGAGGACATCTGGTGCCAGGGCTACAGCGAACCCGGCGCCGGGTCGGACCTGGCCGGGGTGCGAACCGAAGCCGTGCTGGACGGCGCCGAATGGGTCGTGAACGGCCAGAAGACCTGGACCACCCTTGCCTCGGACGCGAACTGGATCTTCCTGCTGGTTCGCACCGACAAGACGGTGAAGAAGCAGGAGGGCATCTCCTTCCTGCTCGTCCCGCTCGACCGGCCTGGTGTCACCGTGCGCCCGATCGTCAACCTCGAGATGCATGACGAGTTCTGCGAGGTGTTCTTCGACGATGTGCGGGTGCCGGCGGACTACCTGGTCGGACAGGTGAACCAGGGCTGGACCATGGCCAAGGCGCTGCTGGGGTTCGAGCGCATCTTCCTCGGCTCCGCCCGCCAATCCGCCTACGCGCTCAGCCGCCTTCGGCAACTCGCCGAGCGGATGGGCGTGCTGGACGACCCCGTGTTCGCCGACCGTTACACCCAGCTCCGGCTGGACCTGGCGGACCACAAGGCGCTATTCGAGGTGTTCGCCGAAAAGCTGCGCGCGGGCGAGACGCTCGGGCCGGATGTCTCCCTGCTCAAGATCCACCAGAGCGAGCTCTACCAACGCATCACCGACACGATGCTGGAGATCGCGGGCGAGAACGCCGGCCTGCTGGACCCGATCGGCGGTAACCGGGAATTGCATCCGTCCGGCATGTTCATCCAGGCCCGACCGACCACGATCTATGGCGGCACGTCCGAGATCCAGCGCGGCATAATCGCCAAGAACGTGCTGGGCCTGCCCGGCTGAGCCACTCCGACCTGAACCGCTCCGACCTGAGCCAATTCGACGACGCGTTCCGCATCCGCCTGCGCGAGCTGTTCGCCTGGCGGCGGGACGTACGCCATTTCCTGCCGGACCCGGTCGACCCGACGCTGCTGGAAGGCTTGCTGGCCCTCGCCTGCCTGGCGCCCTCCGTCGGGCTGAGCCAGCCATGGCGCTTCGTGACCGTGGCGGACCCGGCGCGGCGCCGCGCGGTGCGCGCCAGCTTCGAGCGGTGCAACGCCGCGGCGCTCGCCGGGCAGGACCGGGCGGCCGAGTATGCGCGGCTTAAGCTGGCCGGGCTGGACGAGGCGCCCTGCCACCTGGCCGTGTTCGCTGAGCCGGATCCGGAGCAGGGCGGCGGGCTAGGGCGACAGACCATGCCGGAGACCGCCGCCTACTCCACCGTGCTGGCCATCCATACGCTCTGGCTGGCCGCGCGCGCGGCGGGGCTGGGGCTGGGCTGGGTGTCGATCCTGGAGCCAGGGGCGGTGCGGCTGGCGCTGGACGTACCGGCGGCATGGCGGCTGGTGGCCTATCTCTGCCTCGGCACGCCGGCCAGTGAGGAGCAGACGCCCGAGCTGGAACGCGCCGGCTGGGAATGGCGCCGGCTGGTGCCGGTGGTGACGCAGCGGTGAACCGAGCACGGGGCCGGCCGTTGGCGACGCCCTGGATGTGCACGCAACCCGCCTCGCGGCCGGGACCGAGGAGCCGAAGACCCACTCGCCGACCGAGAGCCTGCTGCTGGCCTACGTGGCCATGGTGCCGTTGGTGGCGGGGGCGGTCGCGGTGCTGATCCTGCGCGGCGAGGTGGCGGCGCTGATGACCCGGCTGACGGTCGAATGGGCCGGCGCATTGCTGTGCTTCTTCGCCGGGGTGAACCGCGGGCTGAGTTTTCGCCAGTCCGGCGGCCCGGCGCTGACGCAGGTCGGCACCATGCTGTGGCTGTTCGTGGTCGGCGTGGCGTCGCTGCTGTCACCTTGGCCGGTCGTGTCGCTGGGGCTGCAGCTTGCCGGGTTCGCCAGCATGGCCGTGCTCGACCCGGCCGCCGCGCGGCATGGCGAGGCGCCGCGCTACTTCGCACGGTTGCGGCCGGTGCAGTTGATGATGCCGCTGGCGAGCCTGGCCGTGGTGCTCTGGCGAGTGATTTCGGTGGCGTAGGGCGGAAAAGCGCAGCGCCTTCCGCCATCTTGGGTGCGGATACGGCAGAAGGCGCTAACGCTTTTCCGCCCTACGCCGGGCCGAAGCCGCCGCCGCCGGAGGTTTCCAGCCGGATCACATCACCCCGCCGCAGCCGTAAATTGCCGATCTTGGACGGCAGTGCCTCCGCCACCCCGTCCCGCACGTGCAGCAACCGCCCGGCGGAGCCTGGGCCGCCGCCCTGTAGCCCGTACGGGCGGACCTTGAACCGCTCCAGGTTGGCGGTGAACACCGCCTCCGGACAGTCGATCCGCCACTCCCGCACTAATCCCTCGCCGCCGCGATACCGGCCAGTGCCGCCCGTGCCCGGCATCAGCCCGTATTCCGTGATCGTCAGTGGCAGCTCGCTCTCGATCATCTCCACGGGAATGTTGGCGTTGTTGTGCATCCCATGGCTGTACGCGGACACCCCGTCCCCCGCCGGGTGGGCGCCACCACCGCCGACCTCGATCTCCACCAGCACGGCGCGGGTGCCGTCCGCCGCGATGGTCTGGAACGCGCAGACGTAGCTGGCGCCGTAATACGCGGCGGGGATGCGCTCCGGCACCGCCTGGGCTAGGGCGCCCAGGATGGTGGTGGCGAGCCGGTGGGTCGCAGTGACCCGGTTGGCGACGGGCGCCGGAGATTGGGCGTTCACGATCGATCCGGCGGGGGCGACCACCGTCACGGGGCGGTAGCAGCCGGCATTGGCCGGGATCGGCTCGTCCGCGCAGGCCATCACGGCGTAGAACACCGCCGAGAGCGAGGAGGCGAGGGTCGCGTTCACCGGGCCGAGCGCCTGGGGGCCGCAGCCGGATAGGTCCACCGTCATGGCCTCGCCGTGCACCGTGACGAGCGCGTGGATGCGGATACGATCGGGGGTCAGGCCGTCATCGTCGATCCAGTCCTCGAAGGCGTATTCCCCGTCCGGGATGCGGCCGATCACCGCGCGCATCGCCCGTTCCGACCCGTCCAGCAGTTGGGCGCAGGCGGCGAGCAGGCGGGGCACGCCGACCCGGTCGGCGAGACGCTGGAGGTTGGCCTCCCCCACGGCGAGCGAGGCGAGTTGGGCCTGCAGGTCCCCCCACAGCATGTCCGGACGGCGCACGTTCTGGCGCATCATCGCCAGCACCTCGCCGTTCATCACGCCGCGGCGCAGCAGCTTGAGTGGGGGGATGCGCAGCCCCTCCTGAAAAATCTCGGTCGCGGTGGCACCGTAGCTGCCGGCGGAGATGCCGCCCATGTCCAAATGGTGGCACAGCGTGCCCACGATCGCGACCCGCCGGCCGGCCACGAAGACCGCGCGGAACGCGAGGATGTCGGGGATGTGCTGCCCGCCGCAATACGGGTCGTTGGTGATGACGACGTCACCGTCCTCCCACCGGTCCGCCGGCAGGAAATCGCGGAGCACGGTCAGCAGCCCCGCCCCCATGGAGTTCAGGTGCTGCGGGATGCGGGCGGATTGCGCGACGTTGTAGCCGTCCGGGTCGAACACGGCGGTGGAGTAGTCGAGCAGCTCGCGCACCACGGTCGAGCGGCTGGTGCGCCAGATGGTGACGTCCATCTCGGCGGCAGCGGCGGTTAGGGCGCTGCGAAGGATCTCGAGCTCGACGGGGCCGATCGGGAGGGTATTCCCTGCTCCGTCTGAAACGATGCACGTGGCCCCCTCACCCCTGCCCTCTCCCGTGATGGCCGGGAGAGGGAGAAGGGAGGCCAGCAGGGTGCCGTCGGGGCCGGGGGCGCAGTCCCAGCCGGGTGGGATGAGGACGGTGGTGTAGTCTTCCTCCACGACCAGCGGGCCCAACGTCGGGCGGGTGAGGGTGGAGCGGTGCACGACCGGGACCTCCGCCCACGCGCCGCCGGTGAAGACGCGGCGCAGGTGGCGGGGGCGGCCTGACCCACTGGCAGCCTCGGCGGTTTCGGGCAGGGCGGGGAGCAGGCCCGAGGCGGTCAGCCGCACCGTGACGATCTCCACGGGGTCGGCCGGGTTGGCGTAGGAGAAGCGCTGCGCGTGCAGTTGGTGGAACGCTGCCAGCAGCGTGTCCAACGGGCCATCCGGATCGGGCCACGGCACCAGCAGCTCGAACGCCTGGCCGCGGTAGCGCATGTCGGCGGCAAAGGCGGTGCTGCAGCGGTCGGGTGACGTGCCGTCCGCGTCCGCCAGGGCTTCGGCCTGGGCGCGAAGGGCGACGCAGGCGTCGCGGAGAGCAGGCAGGCTCGCGGCGGTCGCGGGGAGGACGCGGCTGCGGGCCAAGTCGTGCACGATGTCCGAGCCCAATATGCCGCCGGCGGAGAAGGTGCTGGCAGCGGCGGGGAACACCACGCGGTCCATGCCGAGTTCGGCGGCCACCTCCACGGCGTGCAGCCCGCCGGCGCCGCCAAAGGACAGCAGGGCGAAGCGCCGCGGGTCCAGCCCGCGCTCGAACAGGCTGAGGCGGATGGCGGCGGCCAGGCTGGTGTTGGTGAGCGCCAGCACGCCGGCGGCGGTCTGGTCCTCCGGCAGGGCCAGCGCCGTGCCGAGGCCCGCCAGGGCGGTGCGGGACGCGGCCGGGTCGAGCGGCATGGCGCCGCCGAGGAAGAATACCGGGTCGAGCCGGCCGAGATGCAGGTTCGCGTCGGTGACGGTGGGGACGGTGCCGCCATGGCCGTAGCAGGCCGGGCCGGGCCGGGCGCCGGCGCTGCGCGGCCCCACGGTGAACCGCCCCGCCGCGTCCACAGAGGCGATGGAGCCGCCGCCGGCGCCGATGGTGCGGATCTCCACCATCGGCAGGCGCACCGGCAGGCCGTCCACCTCGCCCTGGGTGCGCTGGGTGATGGCGCCGTCCGCCACCACGCAGACGTCGAAGCTGGTGCCGCCCATGTCCACGCCCACCAGGTCCGGCATGCCGAGCCGCTTGGCCAGGCGCTGCGCCGCCAGCGCGCCGCCGGACGGGCCGGACAGCAGCAGGCGCGCGGGTTGCTCGGCGGCGGTCTGCGGGCTGCATACGCCGCCGTTGGATTGTACCAGCAGCAGCCGGGCGGTGATGCCGTGCTGGGCGAGCCGGGCGCGCAGCCGCTCGATATAGGACCGCACCACGGGCACCAGCAGCGCGTTCAGCACGGTGGTGGAGGTGCGCTCGTATTCGCGGATCTCCGGGCTGACCTCGAAGCTGATCGAGACCGGCAGGCCGGGATGGACGGCCAGCAAGCGGTCGCGGATGGCTTGCTCGTGCGCCGGGTTGGCGTTGGCGTTGAGCAGGGCCACGGCGACCGTCTCGGCCCCGAGTGCGACCAGGGCGGCGCTCGCCTCGTCGAGCGCCGCCCGGGTCAGCGCGAGTTCCACCGAGCCGTCGGCGCGCACCCGTTCGGCGATGCCCAGACGGCGGTCGCGCGGGATCAACGGCGGCTCCTTGCGGGGGCGCAGGCCGTAGATGTCGGTGCGGGCGTGACGGCCGATCTCCAGCACGTCGCGGAACCCGGCGGTGGTGATCAGCACGCCGCGCGCCAGCTTGCGCTCCAGCACGGCGTTGGTGGCGATGGTGGTGCCGTGCAGCAGCAGGCCGATGTCGGCGAGAGCGAAGCCGAAGCGCTCCGCGGCCTGGGTGAGGCCGTCGACCAGGCCGATGGAGGGGTCCTCCGGCGTGGTCGGCGTCTTCACGCTGCCGCCGAGTCCGGTGCGCTCGTCCAGCACCTGCAGGTCGGTGAAGGTGCCGCCGATGTCGATGCCGATCCGTATGCCCACCGCTTTGCTCCGCTACGCCGGGGCGGACTTGATCGCATGGGCGGGTGGTTGGCAACGTGACGGATGCTCTTGCGCCGACGCAGCGAGCGGCGTGGAGTGCGGGGATGACGGACCTTCTCGACAGCCTGCTCGGTCCCCGGGTCGCCGCTCTGCGTGCCGCACGGCCGGATTTCGTGCGGTATACCCAGGGCAGCCACGACGTGATGGTGGCACCGCCCCACCCCGAGGGCCTCACCGCGTCCGAACGCGCGCTGGCGGGACGGCGCACCGCGGAGCTGTCGGGCCACCCGACCCTCGCCGCGCACTACGCGACCCTGCCCGCCACGCCGGGTCCGCGGGACGCCGCCATCCTACGACACGCCGACCTGCTGGCGACGAGGCCTGGCGAGGCGACACAGGCCGACATCGCGGCGCTGACCGAAGCCGGGCTGTCCCCCACCGAAATCGTCACGCTGTCGCAGGTGGTGGCCTTCGTCGCCTACCAGGTGCGTGTAGCGGCTGGGTTGGCGCTGCTGGCGGGGGAGCCGGCATGAGCCGCTTCACGCTCGACCCCGTCGAGTGGCGCGCCTGGCTGCCCACCGTCGACCCGGCGACCGCGACGCCCGAGCAACTCGCGGCTCTGGACAAGAGCCCGCCGCAGGCCCGCACGTCGCCCTACTTCCTCGCCCTGGCGCAGGACGTGGCGGCGCTCGACCAGCGCTCCCCCCTGTTTGACGCCGTGATGTATGCCCCACGCGGCCTGCGCCGGGCGGACCGCGAGCTCGCGACGGTCGTGGTCTCGATCATCAACGGCTGCATCTACTGCTCCAGCGTGCACGCAAGGCGGTTCGCCGAGTTGACCAAGCAGCCGGAGATCATCCAGCGCCTGTATGACGAGGGGCTGGACACGCCGCTCGAACCCCGCCTGCGCGCGATCGTGGATTTCGCCGCCAAGCTGACCCGGCAGCCGGACGCGATGCAGCCGGCGGACCTGGCGCCCCTGCGCGAAGCCGGGCTGGGGGACGCGGAGATCCACGACCTGGTTCACGCCACCGCCATGTTCGCCAATGCCAACCGGCTGATGCAGACACTGGGCGAGCCGGTGCTGCCATGAAGCGCCGCATGCTGCTGGGCGCTGCCGCCCTGCTGCCGCTGGCTGCGCGTGCTGCGGCAGATCCGGTGGTGGTGGGCGTGAGCGGACCGCTGACCGGGCAGTATGGGCAATATGGCGCCGACTGGCAGCGCGGGTTCGGCCTGGCGCTGGCCCAGGTGAACGGCGCGAGCGGGATTGCCGGGCGGATGGTGCAGACGGACTTCCAGGACAGCCAATCCGACCCGCGCC
>CAXSEK010000136.1:0-7478 GCA_964235625.1 uncultured Acetobacteraceae bacterium | reverse complement strand
CGTGTGGACCTGCGCCCAACCGGACATGGGAAAGACGAGGCAAACGATGACGGCAAGATATTTGATGGACGGAAACATGACGGCTCCGGGGTTCAGGTCGGTAGGACAGGACTATGGGCCGGCTGGCCGACCCGGAACAGTTTTGCCGGGTTGGTGGTGTTCATCTGCCGGATCTCCGGCGCCGTGAACCCGGCGCATTCCGCCAGCAGCATGAACTCCCGGAATCCCTCCACGGGGGGCGGCAGCAGGAAGATGCCGCAATCGCCGGAGAGGATCGCGTGCGCCGGCCCGGCCGCGCGGATGCGGGGCGCCATGTCGTGGATGGTCATGCCGCCGCCGGTCACCTTGTGCTTCTCCTGGTCCACATGGGTCAGCTCGACGGTCACGGCATGGGTGAGCAGGAAGAACGAGAACTCGACATAGGCGCCGGCCGCCACGATCGCCGCGATCTCCTCCGGCGCATAGCGCGCACCGTGGGTCCGCACGCGCGACACGCCGCGGCGTGCCGCCTCCCGCGCCAGCGCCACCGCCTCGCGGCCGGAGACGTGGCCGCAATCGAACACCGCATCCGCCGCCGCCACCATGTCCATGATCTCCGGCACCGGGTCGGGCACGACGTCGTTGGACGGCACGGCGAAGGTGGTCTCGAGATAGGCCGGGCTGCGCCCCTCCCGCTCGGAGATGTAGCGCGTGTGGTGGGTGGGCAGCGAGATGAACCGCGCCGCGGTGCCTGGGCCGTAGCCATAACCCAGGGCCGCGCGGGCCGCCGCCGCCGTGACGCCGCCGGCGACGGGCTGCATGATCAGCCCGCCGAACACCTCGACGCCGAGGTGCCCCAACTCGCTGTTGGCGAGCGCCGCATAGCCGGCGCTGTTGCAGAAATTGTCCATCAGCCCGATCGCCCGCATCCCGGCCGCAGCGGCCTGCCGCACCGCCTCGAACACCGTCACGGAGCGGCCGTTCAGATGCGGGCAGGCGTGCACGTGGCAGTCCACGGCGCCCGCCAGGTAGTCCATTCCAGGCGTGCTCAGGGGTGTCGGCATGGTCGCTCCTCGTTGGTGGTCACGCGGCCTGCACGGCCAGGAAGGGGCGGCGGCCGTGGTCCAGCCGCCGTTCCAGCCAGGCGCCGCACAGGCTGAGTGGATAGCAGATGGCGAAATACAGGATCAGCACCGTCCCAAAGCACAGCAGGGCGGAGAAGCCCTTGGTATTGAGCAGCTTGGCCGCGTAGGTCAGCTCCACGATGCCGAGCTGCGAGGCGATCGAGGTCGACTTCACGAACCCGGCCAGGTAGCC
The DNA here is from genome assembly GCA_964235625.1 of uncultured Acetobacteraceae bacterium. Classification (GTDB taxonomy): domain Bacteria; phylum Pseudomonadota; class Alphaproteobacteria; order Acetobacterales; family Acetobacteraceae; genus LMUY01. Next base: position 6,182 of record CAXSEK010000136.1, on the reverse strand, counting down.
GACCGAGGGCGGCAGGATCACTCGCCACGATTGCGGCAGCAGCACGCTGAACAGGATCTGCACACGGCTGAAGTTCATCGCCTCGGCGGCGTCGACCTGCGCCGTGTGCACCGACTGCAAGCCGCTGCGCACCAGCTCGGCTGCGAACGCCGAGGCGGAGAGCGACACGGTGACCAGCACCACCACGAACAGTGGCGTCTGCAGGCCGAGGTATTGGAAGCCGAAGAAGACACACAGCAGCTTGACCAGGAACGGGATGCGCCGGAACACCTCCACCCAGAGCGTCGCCAGCAGCCGCACCGGTGCCACATCCACGAGCCGCCGTGTCCGCAGCACCGCCAGCACGCCGCCCGCCACGAACCCGATCCCGCCGCCGATCACCGACAGGCCGACTGTGGCCAGCATCGCCTGACCGAGCAGCAGGATGTTGTAGTAGGTGAAGAACCGCGGCAGCTCGAGCCACAGGCCGTGCAGGACGGCCATCAGCCGGCCGCCCGCAGCCGCGCCCCGAACAGCCACCGCCCCACCAGCGCCAGCAACAGGCTGGCGACCAAGGTGAGGCCGACATAGTCGACCGCGGCCAGCGAGAATATCTCGAAGGAGCGGAACGTCTGCGCGTTCACGTTGTAGGCGCGCCCGGTCAGCTCCTCGATGCCGAAGATGGAGGCGATCGAGGTCGTCATCGTGACCAGGATGTACTGGTTGGACAGCGCCGGGTAGACGGTCCGGCACACCTGCGGCAGCACGACGTAGGCCAGCACCTGCAACGGCCCGAGCCCCAGCGTCTCCGCCGCGTCCAGCTCCTCGCGGCGCACGGCGTTGAAGCCGCCCAGCAACGTCTGCGTGAGGTAGGCGCCCTCGTTCAGCGCGATGCCGATCAGCACGGCTGGGTATGGATCGAGCAGGATACCGAAATCCGGCAGGCCGAAATAGATGAAGAAGATCTGCACCAGCAGCGGCGTGTTCAGGAAGAACACCACATACAACCGCGCCACCCGCCCGGCCGTCTTCGGCAGCATCCGGATGGACGAGGCGCAGAGCAACCCGATGGCCAGCCCGCCCAGGAAGCCGAGCAGCGCCAGGTGCAGGGCCACGACGGCGCCACCCAGGAGGTAGAAGAAGAACGGGGTGACCTGGCCCCATTGCAGCGTGTAGGCCACTTAAAACCAGGGTGTTACGGGCACCTTGGTGTCCATCGGCCGCCCGAACCACTTCTCCCACAGGCTCTCCACCGTGCCGGCGGTGTGCATCTCATACAGCGCCACGTTCAGGTAGTCGCGCAGGGAGTCATTGCCCTTGGCCACGCCGAGGCAGTCCCAAGTGACGCCGAGTTGCGGCAGCGCGATCAACTTCCACGAAACGGTGCCGTATTGCTTCAGGCGGAACGCCATCGTATCGATCCCGTCTACCGACGCCATCGCCCGGCCCTGCGCGATCGCCCGGTCACGGTCTTCGTAATTGTCCAGCAGCAGCAGCTTGGCCTTCGGCGCCAGGCTTTGCAGCACAGGGATCATGGCCGTGCCACGCACCTCCACCAGGGTCACGCCGTCCTTGTCGAGATCGGCCATCGCGGCGATGCCGGTATCGCCGCGGGTGATGATGCCGTAATTCTCCGAATGCAGCGGAAAGGTGAAGTCGATCACCTTGGCCCGGTCGGCGGTGCGGCTCATGGCCCCCATCACGATGTCGATCCGGTTGGCGGCGAGGAACGGAATGCGGTCCGGCGACCCGACCGGCACCAAGACCAGCTTCACACCCAACCGCTTTGCCAGCTCCGCCGCAATTTCGGGCTCGAAACCGGTTACCTCGTTCTTGTCGTCATACGATGCCCGCGGCGGCAGCGTGGGGTTCACCCCGACCCGGATCACGCCCGCTTTCAGCACCTCGTCGAGCGTGGCGGCCCGCAGTCCCGGCGCCAGCAACAGCAATAGCATCGCTGTGACGGCAGCGACCCGGCGTATCCTGCTGACCACGATCATCCCCGCTCTCCGAAGGCCGCCGGACCGGACGCGGCAGCCGCAAGCGTGTATGCAGGCCGTGTGCCACCAAGGTTTGCAGGGTGCTGCGTTAACTTCATCCTCCCCCTCCCCTTGAGGGTGTTTGGACCGGGGAGGATACAGCAGCGTGCCAACGGCGTTGCAGGCCCGCGGGACGTGCTCGTACCGTGGGTGCGAATGAGCTAAGGATACCTGCTATGGACTCCCGCCAGGATCAGCTTCGAGGTAGCCCCGCCCAACTGCACGGCGTGCACGCCGCAACGGTCTGCCCGATGCGGCCGGACTTCACGATCGACGAAGCGGCCCTGGCACGGCACGTCGTCACGGTCGCCCGCTCGGACGGGATTGCCGGGCTGCTGATCAACGGCCATGCCGGCGAGAACACCCTGCTGGACCGCGCGGAGACCCGGCGCGTCGTGGAGGTGGTGCGCGAGGCAGTCGGGCCAGCCGTATTCCTCACCAGCGGGGTCAACGCGGAGTGCAGCCTGCACGCGGCGGCGCTGGCGCGGGACGCGGAGGCGGCTGGGGCGGACGCGGTGCTGGTATTCCCCCCGAACGGCTGGGCACTGTCCCAGGACACCGAGACCGCCGCGATCCACCACCGCCACGTCGCCGGCGCGTGCGGTCTGCCGATCGTGCTCTACCAGGCGCCGGTGCGGGCCGGTGCGATGCCCTACCCGCCCGAGCTCCTGGCCGCACTGGCGGCAGACCCCAGGGTGATCGGCGTCAAGGAAGGCAGCTGGGAGGTCGCAGCCTACGAGGCGAACCGCCGCGCCGTGCACGCCGTCCGTCCGGACTTGGCGGTACTCGGGTCCGGCGACGAGCACCTCCTGACGAGCTGGCTGATCGGTAGCGAAGGCACCCAGGTCAGCCTCGCCGCGATCGTGCCCGAGGCCGTGACGCGGTTGTGGCAAGCCGCCTCCAGCGGGGATTGGCCGCACGCCCGGGCGCTGCATGAGGCATTGTATCCGCTGGCCGTGGCCATCTACCGCGACGCTCCGGCCGGCCGCGCCACGTCCCGATTGAAGGCCTGCCTCCACCTGCTCGGCCGGCTCGAGCACGACGTCGCCCGTCCACCGCTGATGAAGCTGCCCGCCGAGGACTACCACCGTCTCGAGCGTGCGCTTCACCAGGTGGCGGCGGCAGCGGAGCCTACGCCCGCGTCCGCGTGTTGATTGGTCCAGCCGTTGATGCGACGACTATGTCAACGCACATGCGGCTGAAGCCCACCCCTACGTTCGTTTGAATGAATTAAGTCGCTGTTTGGAGACACCCTACTAAAAGGACGCCTCCAGCCGGCAGTTGATCAGCATCTCGGCGACGTTGGCGGTGCCGGGAAGCAGCAGCGCCATGGCGATCAGCGCCGCGAGATCCGCCGGGTTGGACATGCTGGCACGGGGCACGGCGGTGGCATTGGCTGTCATGTCCGTCGCCACGAAGCCGGGGCAGATCGCGGTCGCGCGCACGCCCTGGTCCCAGCCTTCCCGCCGCACGGCATGGGTCAGCGCCACCAGGGCGAACTTGCTCATCGCGTAGCCGACATTGGCGTTCGCCACCCGCTTGCCCGATAACGACGACACGTTGACCACCCGGCCATCGCCGCCCTGCTTCAGCGCCGGCAGCAACAGCCGGATCAACCGCAACGGCGCCTTCACGTTGACCAGCCACATGGCATCGAGCGGGCCTTCGTCCGCGTCCGCCAGCGTGGCACCGGGAAGCGATACGCCCGCGGCGTTCACCAGCCCGTGCACCGAGCCGAACCGGGACAGTGTCGCGTCCCGCCAGGCTTCCGCACTGTCGAGCCGCTCCGCGTCGTAGCGATGCACCATCAGCCGCTCGGACGGCTCCAGATTGGAGCTTCGCACTCCGGCGGACACGCGAAATCCATCGGCGAGCAGCCGCTCCACCACGGCGCGCCCGATGCCACGGGCTGCACCGGATACCATGACGACGCGATCGGCGGGGTCTAGCATGCGGTGAGCCTCCTACGTGACTGTGGCGGATGGATCAGGATGGCGCCGGGCGTGCGTCAGCTCGCAGGACGTACGAGGACTGGGATCGATTTCGCTGCCGGCGTCTTGCTCGTCTCGTCATAATGATAGAGCGGCAGCAATCCATTGGTTTCCGGGTAATAAGCTGCCACGGACCCACGGGGAAGGGCATACGGCAGCGCACTCAGCCCGCCGAGCCTGCGGTCCTTACCGTCGAGCGAGACCGTTTCCATCTCGACCCGGCTGCCAGCGGGGATGCCGCGCTCGGCCATGTCGTCCTGGTTCATGAAAACGACCATCCGGTCGTTGTAGACGCCCCGGTAGCGGTCGCTGTTGCTATAGATGGTGCTGTTGAACTGGTCGTGGCTCCGGATGGTCGCGAGGCGCAGCATGCCCGCGGCGTCGATCGGTTTGTCCATCTGGACGCCGGGGAAGACGATGAAGTTGGCACGTCCGGTGGGCGTGTTCCACTCGCGCTCCCGGGCAGTGTTTCGCAGATGGAACCGCGGCGCCTTCAGCCGCTCGTTCATGTTTGCATACAGGTGCGGGTAGACTTCGGCGATCTTGTCCCGGATCAGATCGTAATCCGCTTCGAACGCAGCCCAGTCGATACAGACCCCGGGCAAGGTCGCCGACGCCAAGCGGCAAACGATGGCGATCTCCGAAAGCAGGTGGGGAGAGGCTGGCTCCAGCATGCCCGCAGACGCACCCACCATAGAGGTCGCGTCCTCGATGGAGACCTTCTGCTTGCGGCCGCCCTGCATGTCGAGTTCGGCGCGGGCGATGCATGGCAGGATATAGGCTTCGCGCCCGTGCACCAGGTGGCCCCGGTTGAGCTTGGTGCTGACCGCGACGGTCATCCGCAGGCGGCGCATGGCTTCGTAGGCGATCGGAGTGTCCGGGATGGCGTGGATGAAATTGCCGCCCATCCGAGAAAGAACTTCGCTCGGCCGTCGATCATCGCCTCGACGGCTTCCACCGTGTCGTGGCCATGGTCCTGCGGCGGATGGAAGCCGAATACCTGCTCGAGCCGGTTCAGATAGGCCTGGGTCGGCTTCTCGTCGATGCCGACCGTCCGGTCGCCCTGGACGTTGGAGTGTCCGCGCACCGGCGCGATCCCGGCGCCAGGCTTACCGATGTTGCCCCGTAGGAACAGCAGGTTGCAAATCTGCTGGACGGCGTTGGCGCCATACTGGTGCTGGGTGATCCCCATGCCGTAGCAGATGATGGTCGCCTCGGACTGGACGTAGATCTGCGCCACCCGCCTGAGCTGCGCCACGTCCACGCCGCTGGCCGCCTCGATGTCCGCCCACGCCGTCGCGCGGATGTCGGCGATCACCGCCTCGAAGCCATGGGTGTGGTCCGCGATGAAGGCGTGGTCGAGCAGGGATGGCTTCCCGGCCGCACGGGCGTCGTCGTCCAGTTCGAGCACGCCGCGCATGATGCCTTTGAGCACGGCGATGTCGCCGCCGATGCGGACATGGACGAACTCGCTGGCGATCTTCGTGGATCCCATCGTCGCCATCTTCACCGGGTCCTGCGGTTCGGTGAACTTCATCAGGGCCCGCTCGGGCATGGGATTGATGACCACGATCGGGACATGGCGATGCCGGGCCTCGACCAGGTTGGTCATCATGCGCGGGCTGTTCGTTCCGGTGTTCTGCCCGATCACGAAGATCGCCTCGGCCTCCGCGAAGTCATCGATCGTGATGGTGCCCTTGCCGATCCCGATGGATTTCGGCAGCCCGCGGCTGGTCGGCTCGTGGCACATGTTCGAGCAATCGGGGAAGTTGTTGGTGCCGAACGCGCGCACGAACACCGCGTAGAGGAAAGCAGCCTCGTTGGACGTGCGGCCCGAGGTGTAGAACTCGGCCTCGTCCGGATGGTCCAGTGATCTCAGTTCGGCCGCGATGTCAGCGAACGCCGCCTCCCAGGAGCACGGCACGTAACGGTCGGCTGCGGCGTCGTAGCGCATTGGCTCCTCGAGCCGCCCCTCTTGCTCCAGGGCGTAGTCCGTCCAGCCATCCAGCTCGCTGACGGTGTGGCTGGCGAAGAAGCCGCGTGTGACCCGCTTGCGCGTGGTCTCGAACGCGAGTGCCTTGGCACCATTCTCGCAAAACTCGAACGTCTTGGTCCGGCTGGCTTCCGGCCAGGCGCAGCTCGAGCATTTGAAGCCATCGGGCTTGTTCATCTT
>CAXSEK010000135.1:0-7488 GCA_964235625.1 uncultured Acetobacteraceae bacterium | reverse complement strand
ATGTGCGCTCGGCCCTCACCCCGGCCCTCTCCCGTGAAGGACGGGAGAGGGAGAAAGTCAGGACAGGAAGGGGAGCTCGATCCCCGCCAGCTGCAGCAGCAGGATCACGTTCAGCACCACCACCACCACGGTCGCCAGCCCCGCGATCGCGACCGTGACGCGGCCGCACGCCAGTTCGCCCATCACGTCCCGCCGCCCGATGAAGACCAGCAATGCGATCAGCGGCACGGGCAGCACCAGGCTCAGCACCACCTGGCTCACCACCAGGGACGTCGTCGCGTCGGCACCCGCCGCCACCACGGCAAACGCCGGCAGCATCGTCACCAGGCGGCGCAGCCAGACGGGGATGCGCCAGCCGACGAAGCCCTGCATCACCACCTGACCGGCCATGGTGCCCACCGCCGAGGAGGACAGGCCCGAGGCGATCAGCGCCAGCAGAAACACGGCAGCCGCCGCACCGCCGAACAGCGGCGCCAAGGTGTGGTAGGCGGTCTCGATCTCCGCCACGTCCGGATGGCCGGCGTGGAATGCACTGGCAGCCATCAGCACCATCGCGACGTTCACCAGCCCGGCGAGCGTCAGCGCCACCACCACCTCGATGTTGGAGTAGCGCAGCAGCCCGGCGAGCCCGCCTTTTGCCCCCTCCTTCACGACGTTGCGCCCGCGCGCCTGGGTCAAGCCCGAGTGGAGGTAGATCGCGTGGGGCATCACCGTGGCGCCGACGATACCGACCGCCAGTCCCACTTCGTCACCGCCGGCTAGCGCCGGGTGGATCACCTGGCGCGTGGCTGCGGCCCAGTCGGGCGGCGCCAGCACCAGTTCGATCAGGTAGCTGAGTGTGATCACGCCGACGAGGGCGGTGATCGCGATCTCGAGCGGCCGGTAGCCGCGGCGGTCCAGCATCAGGATGGCGTAGGTGGCCACCGCCGTGATCACCATCCCGGCAAGCAGCGGCAAGTGGAACAGCAGCGAGAGCCCGATGGCACCCCCCAGGAACTCGGCCAGGTCGGTCGCCATCGCCGCGACCTCGCTCACCGCCCACATCGCGAGCACGACGGGGCGGGAGAAATGCACCCGGCATAGCTCCGCCAGGTTGTGCCCGGTCGCGATGCCGAGCCGGGCGGACAGCGCCTGGAACAGCATCGCGGCACCATTGGCCAGCAGCACGACCCAGAGCAGGCCGTAGCCGTATCGCGCCCCCGCCTGGATGTTGGTCGCGAAATTCCCCGGATCGACATAGGCCACCGACGCGACGAAGGCCGGCCCGACGAAGGGCAGCAGCGCGCGCAATCCGCGGCGCTGTCCCGCCAATGCCTCGGACATGGCCTGGTCGGTGCGGGCGCTCAGGCCGGCCAAGGGACGGGTTCGCTCACTCATGGGGTTGATGTAGCGTAGGCTACACTCCGGTCAATAGACGTGAGTTTGTTGGTCCCGCCCAGCTTTGCTACGCAACGGGGCTGGAGGAGACCGATGGACGCGAACGACCTGACCCTGCCGGAGGAGCCCACCCAAGCGCTGCGGTTCGAAAAGGCGCGCACGGCCCGCGGTGCCGCGATGCTCGAGGATTATGCCGAGCTGATCGCCGACCTGCTCGCCGCCGGCGGCGAGGCGCGCGCCACGGACATCGCCCGGCGCTTCGGCGTGTCCCACGCCACCGCCGTGAAGACCATCGCCCGGCTGCGGCGCGAGGGGTTGGTGACGGGCAAGCCCTATCGCGGCGTGTTCCTGACCGATGCCGGGCAGGTGCTGGCGGACCGGGTGCGCACCCGTCACCGGCTGGTAGTGGACCTGTTGGTGGCCGTCGGCGTCCCGCTCGAGGCGGCGGAGAGCGATGCCGAGGGGATCGAGCATTACGTGTCCGACACGACGCTCGATGCCTTTGCGCACTTCCTGCGGCGTCCGACCGATGGACGGTGAGACGACCGGTGAATTGGCGGCTGCGCACCGTGTTCGGGCGCGAGCCGGCCGACCTCATGCTGGAGACGGCGATCGACGAGTCGATGGAGCCGCACATTCACCACGGCGACATCCTGTTGGTGGACAAGACGGACACGACCTTCCGCAATTTCGGCGTCTATGTCATCGAGGTGCGGGAGGAGCGCCTAGTCGAGCGCGTGCAACGCAAGTTCGACGGCAGCCTGATGCTGATCAGCGACGACGCCGTCTACCAGCCGGAGAACATTGAGGCGGAGTTGGCCAAAGAGCTTCGCGTCCTGGGGCGGACGATCTGGCGGGATGGCCCGGTCTAGCTCTGCGCACGGGCAGTCTGGCGCTTACTCGGCGGCCTTGGCCACCATGCCCGCCATGCTGTCCTCGATCGCCCGCCGCAGGATGGCGACGCCCAGGTCCAGTTCTTCTTCGGTGATGGTCAGCGGTGGTGCAATCCGCATCACGCCGCCGGAACTGCCGGCGCGCACGATGTTGGCCGACAGGCCGAGCACCATCGCGCGGTCGGTCACCGCGTCCGACAGCGCGGCCGCCGGGTAGCCGGGCGTGTCGGCGAACTCGATGCCCATCAGCAATCCGCGCCCGCGTATGTCGCCGATTGCCGGGTAATCGGCCTGGATCGCCTGCAGACCCGCGCGAAGCCGGGCCCCCATCACCGCCGACCGTGCCGCCAAGCCGTCGCGCTCCACGATCTCGAGCACCTTCAGGCCGACGACGGCCGGCAGCGGATCGTTCACGTGCGTGGTGTAGAACAGGAAGTCCCGCGCATCGCATTCGTCCGAGATGGCGTCCGTCGTCATCACCGCCGAGAGCGGCAAGCCGGCGCCGAGGGTCTTGGACAGGGTCAGGATGTCTGGCACGACCCCGTCGCGCTCGAACGCGAACATGAGTCCGGTGCGGCCGATCCCGGTCTGCGCCTCGTCGATGATCAGCAGCATGCCGCGTGCCCGGCACTTGGCTTGCAGGGCACGGAGGTAACCCGGCGGCAGATCCAGGATGCCGCCGCTGGACAGGATCGGCTCGGCGATGAACGCGGCCAGGTTGCCCGTGCTCTGCCGGTCCAGCAGGTCGAAGCTGTCGTCGAGCTCCTGCTCCCAGGTCACGCCGGCGAATCGAGGCGCGTAGGGGTTGGGCGCCGGGATCGCGAACGAGCCCGCGGCCACCGGGCCGTAGCCACGCCGCCCGGCCTTGTAGGTGGCGGACGCAGCGCCGCCCGTCATGCCGTGCCAGGATTGGGCGAAGGCGGCGACCTCCCACTTGCCGGTGACCAGCTTGGCGATGCGGATCGCCGCCTCGTTGGCCTCGCCGCCGGTGGACAGCAGCATGACCCGGGGCAGCGCCGGTACCAGCCCGGCCAACCGGTCCGCCAAAGCGATCACGGGTTCGCTGAGCATTGAGGAGAATAGGTGAACGAGCCGGCCGGCGCCCTCGCGGATCACCGCGGTGATCTCGGGGTGCGCGTGGCCGAGAATGGCACTCATCTGGCCGGAGGTGAAATCGAGCACGCGACGGCCCGCCGCATCGTACACGAAGGCGCCGCTGGCCCGGTGGGCGATGAACGGCACGAACTCGCCGCCAAAGCGGAGCAAGTGGCGGGCTGGATCGACGTTGCTGTGCAGCATGGATGGTCCTGCAAGGGCGTTATGACGACGATGCTGGCCCATTTCGCCCGGGTAGCCTAGCGTTGTTTGGCCCGGCACGAACTGGACCGTCTCTCATCGGCGATGTTTGACGATCTTTGAATCAGCACCACCGATTTCGCTTGCGGGATGATCACGGTGCCTTAAGGTTCCAAAAGTAACGCGAACTTGTCCTGAGGAACTTTTGATGCGCCGTTTCATCGCTCCGCTCGCCGCCTGCTTCGCCCTTGGTGCCTGTGCCGTCAACCAGCCGGGCACCAGCCCGAGCGCCTTCGATGGAACGTATCAAGGCTCCATGACACTCACGCATTCCAACAACCAGGGAGGGTCCGGTGGCAACGGCTCCGCCTGCGGCAGCGCGGGCCAGAAGGATGGCTCGCTCATGGTGCAGAATGGCAACGTCATTTGGGTCAATGGCGGCGGCAACGTCTATGCCCCGATCGCCAAGGACGGTTCGTTTGCGGCTCAGAACGGCTCGACCTACTTCTCGGGCAAGATCACGAACCGCGCCATGGTCGCGCGTGGCAACATCTCCGGCTGCCACACGATCTACGACCTCCAGCGCCAGGCCTAACTCTCCGAGCTCGGCCGGCGCTCGTCGCCGGCCAGTCGAACACGGCACCGGGTCCGCCATTGCGCAAGCAGGGCGGGCTCGTTGCATATCTGCCGCACGGTATCGAGCCTGCACGGCAGGCGGCTGGGCGTCTCGCTGCGCGGCATCACCGGTGTCCAGGATCCAGACAAGACCGACCGCACCACGACCGAGCGGCTCCGGGCCTTAACGGCAGCCGTGGCCGGGCGGAGTGCGACTGGATCATCGAGGTGATCGTCGAGCGCTCCGACGTGAAGCAGGCGCTGTACCGCAAGCTGGACGCGGTGCGCCGGCCCGGCACCGCGATCTCCTCCAACACCTCCACCATCCCGCTCAGCGTGCTGACGGAGGGAATGGGCGAGGCGTTCAAGCGCGACTTCCTGATCACGCATTTCTTCAACCCGCCGCGCTAAATGCGGCTGCTGGAGGTGATGCCGGGCCCGCACACCGACCCGGCCACCGTGCAGGCGGTGAGCGCCTTCGCGGACGTGGCCCTCGGCAAGTCAGTCGTCACCTGCAACGACGCGCCGGGTTTCATCGCCAACCGGGTCGGCAACTACTGGCTGCAGGTCGCCGTGGTGGAGGCGTTCGATGCCGGGGTGACGGTAGAGGAGGCCGACGCGGTGATCGGCAAGCCGTTCGGCATTCCCAGGACGGGCGTATTTGGCCTGATCGATCTGGTGGGCCTGGACTTGATGCCGCACATCAACGCCAGCCTGGCACGCACCCTGGCGCCCGGCGACGCGTTCCACGCCAGCAACCGCGACATCCCGCTGATCGGCCGCATGATCGAGCAGGGCATGATCGGGCGGAAGGGCAAGGGCGGCTTCTACCTGTTCGACCGCAAGACGCGGAAGAAGCAGGCGATCGAGCTGTGCACCGGCGACTATCGCCCAGAGGCGGCGCCGGACCTGCCGGAGCTGGAGTCGCACGACCTGACGAGAATCATGGATGCGCCGACCAAGGCCGGGCGCTACGCATGGGACGTGATGGGCCGCACGCTGGCCTATGCCGCGAGCGTGGTGCCGGAGGCAGCGGGGACGCTGTTCGACGTCGATGCCGCGATGCGGCTCGGCTACAACTGGCGCTTCGGCCCGTTCGAGTTGATTGATAAGCTCGGCACCGCTTGGTTCGCCGGCCGACTGCGTGCGGCAGGCATGGCGGTGCCGAAAATGCTGGACGTGGCGGCCGGGCGGCCGTTCTACCGGCTGGAGGCAGGGCGCCGCCAATCCCTGACACTCGAGGGCGAGTATCGCGACGTGCCCCGTGCCGAGGGCGTGATCCTGCTGGAAGATATCAAGCGCGTGTCCGGGGTGAGGGCCGGACGCACATGCATTTCGCCAGCAGGTCCGGGATCCCAAGCTCCCTCACCCCGACCCTCTCCCAAAAGAGGGAGAGGGAGGGGACATCGTCGAACTCCTACTCGCTGACCATCACCGTCTCGCCCGCCGGCATGGGCACGGTGTCGGCATCCTTCAGCACGCGCCAGGCGCCGCCGGCCAGCACTTCGGAGGGCCGGAACCGCGCCTTGTAGGCCATCTTGGCGCTCTCCGGCACCCAATAGCCAAGATACACGTAAGGCAGCCCCAACACCCGGGCGCGCTCGATCAGCCATAGGATGGCGTAGTTGCCGAGCGAGCGGCGCTCCAGCTCCGGCGCGAAGAAGCTGTAGACCGCCGACAACCCATCACCGAGCCGGTCCGTCAGGCAGCCGCCCACCAGGCGGTCGTCGGTGTCGCGGAACTCCACGATGCAGGTCTCGATGGGGGTATCCTCCACCATCGCGCGGTAGTCGTAGAAGCTCATCGTGGCCATATCGCCGTCGCCGTGGCGGGCGAGCTGGTAGCGCTGGAACAGCTGGAACTGCTCGGCGGTGGCGCGGGCGGCGACCTCGTAGCCTTCCACCTGCGCATTGTATCGCGCGATCCGCCGCAGCGTGCGGTCCGGCTGGAAGCTCGCCACGGGGATGCGGATCGGCACGCAGGCGTTGCAGGCCGGGCAGACAGGGGCATAGGCTATGTTGTGGCTGCGGCGGAACCCGGCGCGGGACAGGCGGTCGTGCAGCCCGTCGCTGTCTGGGCCGGTGATCTCGGTCACCACCTTGCGCTCGGTACGGCCGGCAACGTAGGGGCACGGCAGAGGCGCCGTTGTATAGAAGAATTGCGGCCGGCGCGGAGGCTTGTAGGTCATCGGTGCCCTATCGTCCACGTCACGTGCGAACCGGTCAACCATCCATTACGGATGCAGCGCGATCGTTGCATCCCCGCCCACCGCCTCCGGCCCGATCATGACACTGCCGCCGTCCCGCCAGCGCCGCAGCAGGTCGGCCGTGTGCGGGCTGAGCGGGTAGCCGGACTGGCCGGGCGCGGTGATGAACAGGCTACGGTCCAGGTCCGCCAGGTCATACACCCCACGGTACCCCGGCCCGTGTATCGCGTCGAAGCTGCCGGGCCGGCTGCCGCCGCGGAAGATCGTGGTGTCGTCGCCCGGCTGCGGGATGTGCCGGCTGAGCGGCGGCACCACGGGATCGGCGAAGGTCGCGACATGCACGTCGCCCCAGCGCCACTTGGCTGGGTCGGGACCGAGCTTCGCCACCAGCGGTGGAAGTGCCTCGTCCAGCGCCTGGTCCAGCAACGGGCCGCAATCGCCGCCACACCAGGGGCCGCCGTGCGGGCCCAGCAGCCAGGCCGCCATGTCGGCCCAGGGGCGAGCGGCGCTGGCGGGAATGTGGTTGTGCTCCAGCGCCAGACGCTCGAAGCGCTGGATCCAGGCGTTGAAGATCAGGGGCTGCGGCAACTGCATCGCCATACGGCCGTCCCATCCGGCCAGCAGCTCGGCGGCGCGGCCGGGCAATCCGTCGCGGCGGGGCCGGGCGAGCAGCTCGGGCAGCACCTGCTGGGCGAAGCTGCTGGTGACGTCCACCTGCATGGTGGCGAAGTCTGCGGCCGAAAGCTTGCCGATGCCGAGCAATTGCCGGACACGCCGGGCCCGCCAGTCGCCGAACCAGTCGCGGCCCATGAACACGGGGAAGTCCGGCGGGGCCGTCCGCTCGTTGGTGTTGACGATGTGGCCGCTCGCCGGGTCGAGCACGTGCGGCAGTTGCTCGCCGCTGGCCCAGCCCACCCAATCATGCGCGCCGTCCGCCCCTGGCTCGGGCCAGTCCCCGTCGCCGGCGCGGCGGATGGGGACGCGGCCGGTGGTGAACTGGCCGATGCCGTCGCGGTCCGCCACCAGCAGGTTCTGCACGGGGGAGGTGATCAGCGGCGCCGCCCGCCCCGCCTCCCCCACCGACCCGGCGTGGTTCAGCGC
>CAXSEK010000134.1:0-7555 GCA_964235625.1 uncultured Acetobacteraceae bacterium | reverse complement strand
TGCTTGGTGATGGAGCACATGCGGAACAGCGTGCGCGGCGTGAACGCGATGCGGCGCTCGGCATTGGCGTAGCCCCAGGCGTGCTGGGCGATCACCGCCCCGTTTCGAAGCACCGCACAGGCGCCACCGGGGCCGGGGTAACGCTGCGGCAGTTGTATTATGACTTGATCAAGCTGGGTCATGAGGCAGTCTCATGCCGCAGGCTGGGTCAGGTAAAGAGCGAAGAAAGATTGGGGCCTTGCCCCAAACCCACCATAGGACAGTCGTCCTCTGGACACCTGTCAACAGGGGTCAAGGGGACGACTGTCCCCTTGCGGGTCGAGGGCAGAGCCCTCGCGCTTGCCTTAACCTGCCGCCCGCCGCGAGAAGCTCGCCAGCGCCGCGGCTGCCGCGAACGCCGCCCCTACCCACAGCGCCACCGTCGCACCGCCGGACTGCGTCATCTCGAAGCACAGCGCCACCAGTGCCGCGCCCGTCGTCTGCCCTAGCAGCCGCGACGTGGCCACCATGCCGCTCGCGCCGCCGCTGCGATGCGCGGGGGCGGCGGCGATCATCGCCCGGTTGTTCGGCGAGTTGAAGAAACCGAACCCCAGCCCGCACACCGCCGTGCGCCACAGGATCGCCAGGTCCGAGGGATGCGCCGGTAACGTCGCCATCAGCGCCAGACCCGCCGCCATCACCACCAGGCCGATGCCGCCCAGCACCGCCGCCGAATACCGGTCCGCCAGCCAGCCCGATGCCGGCGCGATCAAGGCCACGCTCAGCGGCCAGGGCGTCAGCAGCAGCCCCGTCCGCACCTGGCCGAAGCCCAGCGTGTTCTGCAGCAGGAACGGCATCGCCACATACGCCATCCCTTGCGCCGCGAAGCAGCAGACCGACCCGGCCACCGACAGCGCGAAGAGCGGCACCCGCAGCAGGTCCACCGGCAGCAGCGGAGACGCCAGCGCCGCCTGCCGCCGGACCAGCAGCGTGCCGATCACCAGCATGCCGACCACCTCCGCCGCTACCAAAACCGCCGCCTCGCCATGCGCCAGCCCGTCCACGCCGCTGATCAGCAGGCCGAACGTGGCCGCACTCAACAGCGCGCTGACGACGTCGAACCGGGCCGCCGATTGCTGCGTGTTCGGCAGTGCCCGCCACGCCACGAGCAGGGCGAACAGCCCTACCGGCACGTTCACCGCGAACAGCCACGGCCAATGCGCCACGGACAGGATGGCGGAGGCCACGGTCGGCCCCACGGCGGTCGCGACCGAACCCACCATCGCGTTGAGCCCGATGCCGCTGCCCAGCTTGTTGCGCGGGAACACGAAGCGGATCAGCGCCACGTTCACGCTCATCATCCCCGCCGCGCCCAGCCCCTGCAGCACGCGCGCGAGCGTCAGGAGCAGCAGGCTGCCGGACAGTGCGCAGAGCAAGGACGCCACCACGAACAGCACCAGCCCGGCGATATGTACCCGGCGGTAGCCCACGATCTCTCCCAGCGAGGCGAGCGGCAGCAGCGACATCGTGACCGCCAGCTGGTACGCGTTCACCACCCAGATGGAGGCCGCGTCCGTCACCTGGAGGTCCCGCGCGATCGTCGGCAGGGCGATGTTGGCGATCGCGCTGTCGAGCACCGCCATGATCAGCGCCAGCGCGATCGCCACCACCGCCCAGCGCCGCTGCGGCTGCGGCAGCCCGTCAGGAACGGTGGCGCTCATCGTGCCATGGGCCACGCACCCGGCATCGTCAGCGCCTGGCCCAGACCGGCGTCAGCCACTCGGCGTGGTCGTTGGTCTGCCCGCGTACCAGGGCGAAGTACCGCTCCTGCAACCGCCGGGTCAGCGGGCCCGGCTGCCCCGTGCCGACCGGCAGCCGGTCCAGCGACAGGATCGGCTGGATCTCCTGCCCGGATCCGCAGAAGAACGCTTCCTCCGCCGCATACACCTCGGTCCGGTCGATATCGCGCTCCAGCGTCGTCTGTCCCGTGATCTCCTCCAGCAGCTGCATCACCGTGGCCCGGGTGACGCTCTCCAGGATCGAGCTGGTGACGCCCGGCGTGATCGGCCGGCCGTCGCGAATCATGAAGAAGCAGGAGCCAGGAGACTCCGCGACATGCCCGCGCTGGGTCAGCAGCAGCACGTTGTCGTAGCCATCCAGCTTGCCCTGCATGCCCGCCAGCCGGCCGTTGACGTAGTTGGACGTGCTTTTGACCCGCGCTGGCATGCTGTTGTCCGCGATGCGCTGCCAGGAGGACACGCCCACGTTCACCCCGTTCGACACCTGGGGGTTGGCGGGGCGCGGCAGGGCGGCCACCATCCAGCCGACCGGGCCCGGCGACATCATCTCGCCGTCGCCATCCACCCACACCAGCGGGCGGATATGGACATCCTCCCGCAGCTCGTTCGCCCGCACGACCTCGAGCACCGCGGCCTCCACCATCGCGCTGGTGATCTGGTGGGCATAGCGCATCACCCGCATGGAATATTGCAGGCGGTCCAGGTGCTCGCGCAGCCGGAACAGGTACATCTCGCCCCGCGCCTCGTTCCAATAGCCGCGGATGCCCTCGAACACGCCGGCCCCGTATTTCAGGCCGGGCGTCAGCACGTGCACCTTGGCGTCCTCATAGGGGACGATCGCGCCGTTGAACGAGAGGAAACGGGGATGGGCCATGCCGGCGGTCCTTTCAGGCGGTGACGATGGTGCCACGCAAGGACTGTTCCAGACGTTACGGATAATATCGCAACAGGCTGACATAGGCGTTTCCCCGCCGGGCCTGTATGTCGGGCCAACGACCAAGGGACGCCCCGATGCCAGCCGACGCCGAACCGATCCTCGTCACCCATAGCGGCAAGTTCCACTGCGACGAGGTGTTCGCCTACGCCGTGCTCCGCCTCGCCTTGGGCCTGCACACCCCCGGCACGGACCACACGCTGCGGCGCACGCGGGACCCGGCGCTGATCGCTACCGGCACGGTCGTGTGGGATGTCGGGCTCGTGGCCGACGCCGCAGCCAACCGGTTCGACCACCACCAGCGCGGCGCCCCGCTGCGCTTCTCCGGCCAGCCGTTCTCATCGGCCGGGCTGGTGTGGCAGGTCTATGGCCAGCGCGCGGTCGCCGCCCTGCTCCCGGCCGCCGCCGCACATCTCGCGGAGGCGATCGCCGTGGAGCTGGATTTGCGCCTGGTGCTCCGCATCGACGAGGTCGACAATGGCGTGTCGCCGACGGGCCCGGTGCTGCTGGACAATGAATGGGGCTTCGCCAACCTGGTCGGCGACTGCAACCCGTCCTGGGACGACCCGGCGGCCAACGGCCCCCACGCCGGCGATGCCGCGTTCCTGGAGGCAGCCGCCCTGGCCGAAGGCGTGCTGCGCCGCCGGGTGGACAGCCTGCGCGCCCGCATGGCCGCCGAAGCCCTGGTGCTCGCGGCCCACGCAGCGGGCGACGATCCGCGTATCCTGGTCCTGGAGCGCGGCATGCCGTGGAAGAACGCCGTGTTCAACCACGACCTACCGGTGCTGTTCACCATCTCCCCCGCCTCCAACGGCAACTGGATGCTGGACACCATGCCCCCCGAACCCGGCTCGTTCGCCCAGCGCCTCCCCTTACCGGAGGCTTGGGCGGGGTTGGAGAGTGCCGCCCTGGCGCAGAAGACAGGCGTGCCGGACGCGGTGTTCGTGCATTTGCGACGGTTCGTCGGTGCCGCCCGCTCCCGCGCAGGGGCGCTGGCGATGGCACGCAAGGCGCTGGCCTAAGCCCAGGAGCCGCGATGTCCAGCGAGCGCTTGGTCAATAGGGGCGCGGCCTGAGGACGCACTCGCCACGATAGTCGACATCGGTGTCACCGAGCTTGAAGTAGATGTCCCGTGGCTTCGCTTGCGGTCAGGGCGACAAAGGCGAAGGTCACCGCGCAGAATGCTATCCGGCGCATCGGCTGGCCCAAGTGCTCCGTCAGCCCGAAGCGGCATCACGGCCGGCATGGCCGTCTCGCACCTCTGCCAACTGGCCCGGCAGCGCGCGCAGGTCCACGTCCCCCTTGCGCAGCACCCGGTCAGCCGACTCCAGCCGCTTGCGGTCGCCCTGGCTGAGGTCGCGCGCGCTGAGCACGATCACGGGGATGTCCTCTCCACCCGGCCGCTCGCGCAGGACCTGCAGGAAGGAGAACCCGTCCATCACCGGCATCGTCAAGTCCAGCAGGATCACCACGGGGACGGTCCGGTCCACTGCCTCCAGCGCCTCGCGGCCGTTGCTCGCCTCCTGCACCGCCCAGCCGTTGCGCTCCAACACGGTGCGCAGCCGGGCGCGGGCGTCCGGGTCATCATCCACCACCAGCACCACGCCCTGGCCGGTCCGGAACCGGTCCATCACCGTCTTCAACTGGTCCCACTCGACCGGCTTCAGCACGTAGTCGGCGGCGCCCAGAGCACTCGCCAAAGCCGGTTCGTTGACGAAGCTCGCCATCACGACGGGAATCGCCACGAGATCCGGATCGGCCTTGATCGCGCTCAGCACGGACCAGCCATCCATCTGCGGCATCATCACGTCCAGCAGGATCGCGCGCGGCCGCAGCGTCCGTGCCATCTCCAGCCCGGCCCGGCCATCTGCCGCCGTCGCCACCGCGAAGCCTTCCCGCGTCAGGAACCGCGTCAGCAGGTCCCGCTGCGCCGGATCGTCGTCCACCACCAGCACCACCTGCCGCCCGTCCGGCACCGCCTCATGCCCCTTGCCATCTGGCTCGCTCGCCGCCTGCTCCGGCATCACTGCCGGCAACCGGATGGTGAACACCGTCCCCTCGCCGAGCTGGCTCGTCACCGCCACGTCCCCGCCCAGCAGGCGGCTGAACGCCCGGGTCAGCGCCAGGCCGAGCCCCGTGCCGCCGAAACTGCGCGTCGTGCTCTCATCGGCCTGAGTGAAGCGCTGGAACAGGCGCCCGACCTGCTCCTCCGTCATGCCAATTCCCGTATCGGTCACCGAGAACACCAACCAGCCCGCCTCCCGCACCACGCCCAGCGTGATGCGCCCGTTCTCGGTGAACTTGGCCGCGTTGCTGATCAGGTTGAACAGGCACTGCCGCAGCTTGACGACGTCGCTGTGCATCATCCCCAACCCGTCGGCGAGATCGAGCACCAGCGTGTTGGCCTTGCGCTGCACCAACGCGCCGACGGTGGCCGCCGCCTCCCGCGCGACCACCGCCACGTCGAAATCCTCGCCGTAGCTGGTCATCCGGTTCGCCTCGATCTTCGACAGGTCGAGCACGTCGTTGATCAGGCTCAGCAGGTGGCGCGCGTTGGTCTCGATCTTCTTCAGGTCGGCGATCAAGTGGGGCTGGTCGAGGTCCTCCATCTCCTCCTCGAGCATCTCGCTGTAACCGATCACGGCCGAGAGCGGCGTGCGCAGCTCGTGGCTCATATTGGCGAGGAACACGCTTTTGGCCCGGTTCGCCGCCTCCGCCGCGTCGCGCGCCGCGGCCAGCGCCGCCTCGGCCAGCCGGCGCTCCGTGATGTCGGTGTGGCTGCCCACCCACTCGCGCACCGCCCCGTCCTCGTCGCGTACCGGCACCGCCTGAACCGCCATGTGCCGCCACGCCCCGTCGCCCCGGCGCAACCGGTACTCCGTCGCCAGCGCATGGCCGGCGGCCAACGCCTGCGCCCAATCCCGCTCGGCATGCACCTGGTCATCCGGATGCACGGCACCCGTCCAGCCAGACCCGGCCGCCTCCGCCGCGTCCTGCCCGGTGAAGGCCATCCACTGCCGCTGCTCGCTGACGAACTCGCCGCTAGGCGACGTGGTCCAGATGATGGCCGCGCTGTTCTCCGTCAGGCTGCGGAACCGCTCCTCGCTCTCCCGCATGCGGCGCTCCAGGCGGTTGCGGATCGTGACGTCCGTCACCACCATGCCGGCGCCCGCGTTGACCGGGTAGAAGCCGACCAGGTACTGCCGGGCTTGGTCCGGCCGCGCCGGGTCGGTGGCGGTCACCTCGGTATTGGGGATGGGCCGCCCGCCTTCCAGCACGCGTTGCAGCTTGCCGGCGAAAGTGTCGCGCAGTTCGGGCAGCGCCTCCCAAAGGCTGCTGCCGACCTGGGCGCCGAGCGTGCGGCTGCCCATGGCGGCGAGCGAGCGGTTCATGTGGCGGATATGCAGGGTCCGGTCGAGGAGGCCGATGCCGATCGGCGCGTTCTCCAGCACGTCCTGCAGCAGCACGCTTGCGGCACGGCTCTCCCGCCGGCGCCGCACGGCATAGGCGGCGACCGCAGCGGTGGCACCCGCCAGGGCGGCGAAGCCCAGCACATAGAGCCAGGGGGCGGCGTGCCGCCGGTTGCGCCGGATCGTCCGGCCGGCGGCGGCGGCTTGCAGGCTGGCCACCTTGGCGCGCACCAGGTCCATCGACTGCTTGCCGGCCCCGGTGTCGATCGCCTGGGCGGCCGCCTGCAGCCCACCCTGGCGCCGGACCGTGATGCCTGCCGCGGCGAGTTCGATGCGCCGGCCCACCGCTTCGGGCAGCCCGTCCAGCATGACGCCCAGCGCCGACAGCGCCCGCAAATCGTTGCCGGCCAGCGGCACGGCCGTGTCGTAAGGCTCGAGATAGGAGTCGTCGCCCGTCAGCATGAATCCGCGCACGCCCGTCTCGACATCCTTGAGGGCGGAAAGCAGCCGCTCCGCGTCGATCGTGAGCGTGGCGTCGCGCGCATCGGCTGCGTCCCGCCGGGCCTCCAGGACCCGCGCGCCCCCGAACGCACACAGGCACAGCAGCAGCAGCAGCCCCGCCCCGGCCAGCTCCCGCCCGGCGGACAGGCGATGCCGCAGACGCAGCAGGAATGGGGCGGATGGCTCAATATCGGGCATCATGGTCCTCTTGGTCGGAGGGACGAACGCGCGAGCCGGCGAACGGTCGCTGTTGCCGCTTGGCCCGGCTGCATGCTCCATCCCGCCGCAACGAGAGGTGGATGACAATGATCGTTTCGGACGTGATGAGCCGCGATGTCGAGTTCCTGGACGCCACGGCCTCCGTCCAAGCTGCGGCGGAACTGATGGGCGAGCTGGACGTCGGCGCCCTGCCCATCGGCATCGCGGCCCGGGTGGACGGCATCGTGACCGACCGCGACATCCTCTACCGCATCGTGGCCCGCGGGCTCGACCCGGCGACCCCGGTGCGGACGGTGCTGTCCCACCCTGTGATCGCCTGCAACGAGGGCGATACGGTCCAGGCGGCGATGGACATCATGGCCACCAACCATATCCGCCGCATGCCGGTGCGCGGCGCGACGGGCGCGGTGACCGGATGGATCACCCTCGCCGACCTGTCCCGCCGCCTCCTGGTGGACAACACCGCTCTCCAGGCGGCCCTGGTCGCACTGACCGAGGCTACAGAGTGAACACCACGCGCTGCTCCCCACATCACCGCCGATAGCGTCGGACCGCGCTGCGCACCACCGTCGCCGGCAACGCCAGCCGGGCCGCGACGTAGTCCAGGAACGGCGCCGCCGCCGGATCCCGCGAGTCCACAGCGATCAGCGCCGCCACGTAGGCGTAGGCGGCGATGCCGTTGCGGGCGACGGCGGCCAGCGCCCGGTCAAGCG
>CAXSEK010000133.1:0-7580 GCA_964235625.1 uncultured Acetobacteraceae bacterium | reverse complement strand
CTGGAGCCGTTGCAGGCGGCACCCGTCATCATCGAGGATGGCTGCTTCATCGGCGCCCGGTCCGAGGTAGCGGAGGGTGTCGTGGTCGAGCGCGGCAGCGTGCTGTCGATGGGCGTGTTCCTCGGCGCCTCCACCAAGATCGTCGACCGCAGCACCGGCGAGGTGTCCACCGGCCGCGTGCCGCCCTATTCGGTCGTGGTCCCGGGCACCCTGCCGGGCAAGCCCCTGCCGGACGGCACGCTGGGCCCCTCCCTGTATTGCGCCGTGATCGTGAAGCGGGTGGACGCGCAGACCCGGTCCAAGACGTCGATCAACGACCTGCTGCGGGATTAGGCCGGCCTCCGTGCTCGACCCGGTCGCCCTCACCCAGGCGCTGATCCGCTGCCCGTCCGTGACCCCGGCGGATGCGGGCGCTCTCGATGTGGTGGCGGCGGCGGCGGAGGGCCTCGGCTTCACCACGCACCGCCTGCCGTTCGACGGCACGCCGAACCTGTTCGCCCGGCGCGGGTCGTCCGGCCCCCACTTCTGCTTCGCCGGCCATACCGACGTGGTGCCACCGGGCGAGGCGGCGTGGTCGGCCGACCCGTTCGGCGCCGAGTTGCGGGACGGCGCCGTGTTCGGCCGCGGGGCCTGCGACATGAAGGGAGCGGTGGCCGCGTTCCTCGCCGCAGTCGCGGCCGACCCGCCGGGCGGGAACTCCGTCAGCCTGCTCATCACGGGGGACGAGGAGGGGCCAGCCACCGGCGGCACAGTCCGCGTGCTCGACTGGATGGCGCAGCACGGCCACATCCCCGATTTCTGCCTGGTTGGCGAGCCGACCAACCCCGGCCAGCTAGGCGACATGGTCAAGATTGGCCGTCGCGGCAGCCTCAATGCCGTCATCACCCTGCACGGCACCCAGGGCCACGTCGCCTACCCGGCGCGGGTGGACAACCCCGTCCACCGGCTGACCTGGGTGTTGGCCGAGATCCTGGGCACCACGCTCGACGAGGGCTCGGAGTGGTTCGAGCCGACCAGCCTGCAGGTCACCAGCGTGGATGTCGGCAATCCGGCGACCAACCTGGTCCCTGCCACCGCCGTGGCCCGGCTGAACATCCGCTTCAACGACCGCCATACCGGCGCCTCCCTGGAGCGCTGGCTGAACACCGTGCTGGAACGGCATGGCGATCATGCCCGCCTTGCCGTCTCCGTCAGCGGGGAAGCGTTCCTGGCCGTGCCGAGCCCGTTCACCGACCGTCTCGTGGCGGCGATCCTCTCCGTCACAGGGCGGGAGCCTCGGCTGGACACCGGCGGCGGCACCTCGGACGCGCGGTTCATCGCCCGGCACTGCCCCGTGGCCGAGTTCGGGCTGGTCGGCGCCACGATGCACATGGCCGACGAGAACGTGCCCGTCGCCGACCTCCACGCCTTGACCGACATCTACCGCGCCGTGCTGCGCGCGTTTGCGGCGTGAAGCCGCCGGCCGGGACGCCCTCCCGCATGGGTACGGTGCTGCTGGGTCTCAGCCGCGTCGCGCGCGGGCGCAAGGACGGGCTGCTGCAGTTCGGCGACACAGCGCAGGCGGTGCTCGCCGGCCTGGCTCCGCTGGTGGCCCTACTGCTGGTCGGCGCCGCGCTCGGCCTGCTGAGCGGCAGCCGCGACGGGGTGGAGAGCGTCGCCGTGCTGGCGGTGCTGTGGCTGGCGCCGCTGGTGATCTCCTTCGAGGTCGCGCGGCGCTGGAACCGGACCGGCGAGTGGTTCCGCTTCGCCGCCGCGTTCTGCTGGTGCCAGCTGGCCTGGCCGATGGCGCTGGTCGTGGTGATGCTGCTGATGGCGGTGCTGATGGCCGGCGGGATCAGCGAGAACACGGCGGCGGGGTTGGGCCTGGCCTGCCTGGCCGGCTACGCGTTCTGGCTGCACTGGTTCCTGGCGCGCTACGGCCTGGACCTGAAGCCATTGCGCGCCTTGGCCATGGTGCTGCTGGTCGAGGTACTAACCTTCGCCCTATTCGTCCTGCCGCAACTGGCCGATTACGCGGTGAACGGGTTCCCGCCCTCGCCGTCGTAGCGGACTTCCCGGAGGCACAGGCCTGCCGCCGGCGCCGTCGGCCCCGCTGCCGACCGGTCGCAGGCGGCGAGTATGGCGGCCAGCCGCGCCGGCACCCACCGTCCGCTGCCCACCTGCGCCAGGCTGCCCACCATGTTGCGGACCTGGTGGTGCAGGAACGAGCGTGCCTCCGCCACCACGCGCACCACGTCGCCCTCCCGCCACACATCCAGCCGGTCCAGCGTGCGTAGCGGGCTCTTGGCCTGGCAGGCAGCGGCGCGGAACGAGGTGAAGTCGTGCCGCCCGAGCAGGTGCGCCGCGCCCTCCGCCATCGCCTCCGTCTCCAGCTGGTGGGGCAAGTGCCACATGCGGCCAAGCGCCAGAGCCGGGCGAGGGCGGCGGTTGAGGATGCGGTATTCGTAGCACCGCCGCGTCGCCGAGAAGCGTGGGTTCCAGCCCTCAGGAGCAGTGGCCGCACGCAACACCACGACGGGGTGCGGCTTCATGTGGAAGTTCAGCGCTTCCCGCACCCGGTCGGGCGAGAGGTGGTGCGGCAGCGAGAGCATCGCGACCTGCCCGGTGGCGTGCACGCCGGCATCGGTCCGCCCGGCGACCACGCTGGCAACGGGGCCGCCAGTCAGCCGCGCCGCTGCCGCCTCCAGCACCTGCTGCACAGTGGGCACGCCGTCCTGGATCTGCCACCCGGCGAAGGGGGCGCCATCATACTCGATCAGCAGTGCGAACGGGGTGCGCTCGCTCACGCCGCCCCGAGCACTGTACCAGGGGCGAGCGGCGCGCCGCGCAGGAAGCTGTCGGCGGCTATGGCGCAGCGGCCCGGCCGCTGCACGCGCAGCAGCCGCAATGCACCCTCGCCGCATGCCACTTCCAGCCCGCGCAGCACCGTGCCGGGCGGGCCCTTGGTCTTCCAGGTGGCGGGCTCGGCCTCCAGCACCTTCAGCACCTCCGCCCCGAGGCGGCACCACGTGCCGGGCCACGGCGTGAAGGCACGGACCTGGCGGTCCAGCTCAGCCGACGAGCGCGTCCAGTCGAGCGCGCCATCCGCGCGGGTGAGCTTGGCGGCGTAGCTGGCGCCCTCGGCAGGTTGCGGCCGGGGTGGCGGCCGTTCGGTGAGGGCGCGGACGATGAGCCGGGCGCCTATCTCGGCCAGTTCGTCGTGCAGGCGGGCGGCGGTGCCACGGGGGCCGATCGCGGCCGTTTCCGAGAGCAGCATATCCCCCGTGTCCAGCCCGGCATCCATCTGCATGATGGTCACGCCGCTCTCGCCGTCGCCCGCCAGCACGGCGGCCTGGATCGGTGCGGCGCCGCGCCACCGGGGTAGCAGGCTGGCATGGATGTTCAGGCAGCCGAGGCGCGGCGCGTCCAGCATGGCCTGCGGCAGGATCAACCCGTAGCCCGCCACCACCGCCGCGTCCAGCCGCAACGCCGCGAACGCCGCCTGCGCCGCCGGATCCCGCTTGAGCGAGGCAGGATGCCGCACCGTCAGGCCCCACGCCTGCGATGCCACGTGCACCGGGCAGGGCGTCACCTGGTTGCCGCGGCCGGCCGGCCGCGGCGGCTGGGTGTAGACGGCGGCGATCTCGTGCCCGGCGCCGTGCAGCGCACGCAGGGCCGGCACCGCGAAATCCGGGCTGCCCATGAAGGCCAGCCGCATTAGCCGGCCGCCTTCTGCTTCAGCTCTTTCGCCAGCCGCCGCAGCAGTATGTTGCGCTTGAGGGCCGAGAGGTGGTCGACGAACAGCACGCCGTCCAGATGGTCCAGCTCGTGCTGCAAGCAGGCAGCCAGCAGCCCGTCCGCCTCGACCTGGCGCTGGGCCCCGTCGAGGTCGTGGTAGCGCACGGTGACGCGGGCGGGGCGGGAGACGTCCGCGTACTGGTTGGGGACGGACAGGCAACCCTCCTCCCGCGTCGCCCATTCGTCGCTGACGGCGACCACCTGAGGGTTGAGCAGGGTCAGCGGTGCGGCCTCGTTATTCGGCATCAGGTCCACGACGACGACGCGCAGTCCCACGCCCACCTGCGGCGCGGCCAGCCCGATACCCGGCGCTTTGTACATCGTCTCGAACATGCGGGGCACCAGCGCGCGCACCCCCTCGGCGTCGGCCGGCTGGATGGCGCGGGCCTTGGTCCGGAGGGCGGCGTGCGGGGTGGTGAGGATGGGGAGCGTTTCGATCGCGGTGGGCATGTCGCGCGCATGTAGCGGTGCAGGTGCATGCGATCAATCGCCAGGACACGGGTCACAGTGGGGAATGGTCATCATGGCCCGCGCGCCGAGTGGGTCACGGCGCATCCCGTGGGCAGGGTGGAACTATCACAAAGCACGATGGTGTTTGCCCTTGAAACAGGCCTCTGACACGGCAATCTCAGTCGTCGCCGCAGAGCCGATTCGGGCTGCGGCAGTGTCTCGCTCCAAGGAGGAGGCTGCCATGTCGTCCACCCGCGTGTTTGCATCACCGTTCTTCGTCGGCTTCGATCAGCTCGAGCAAATGATCGAGCGTGCTTCCAAGTCCTCCTCTGACGGGTACCCTCCTTACAATATCGAGCAGGTGAACGGCACGACGTTGCGCATCACGCTGGCAGTCGCTGGTTTCACCATGGATGACCTGCAGATCACGCAAGAAGATAACCAGTTGGTTATCCGTGGCCGTCAGACTGATGACTCACAAGGCCGCATCTTCCTGCACCGCGGCATCGCGGCACGGCAGTTCCAGCGTGCCTTCGTAATGGCGGAGGGGATCGAGGTGAAGGGCGCCTGGATGGACAATGGCTTGCTGCATATCGAGCTTGCCCGGCCGCGGCCTGAGACGCGGGTCAAGACGATCCCGATTACCCGGTCGGGTGTATCCAAGGTCGTGGATGCCGAGCAGCGCTTCGTGCAGTCGGCAGCCGACGAAGGCTGACCTGGTCCAAAATTGTTGGCCCGGCCCGGAAACTGCCCCGGGGGCGGGACGTGAACCACCGTAGCCTGCCGATAAGGGGGCCTGTGCGAGGAGCACATCATGATCGACTCCACCGACATCACGACCACATCGCAAAACGCCCGCCTCGACGTGCGGCAGATAACGCAAGATCAGCTGCAGAAGCTCGGTTTGTCCCAACTGGCCTACGTGAAGCCGGTCATGCTGAACGGCACGGCCATGTTCGCCATCCATGGCGCGGACGGCTCGCCGATGGCGGTTGCGGAGGACCGTAACCTGGCCCTGGCCGCGATTGTCCAGCATGAGATGATCCCGACGCTGGTGCACTAGCTAGGCACTGGTGCGTGTTCGCGTACGAGAGGCTGTCGGCCGGGTTTTAGTGGCGGTAACGACGCCGTGGCGGCTTCGGGCCACGGCGTATCGGCTCTGGACGCGCAATGGCACTTGCGCACGATCTGCGCAGCCCCATCGTCATCGGGTATGATCTCCTTGCATAGCGCGTGACACCGATGGCCTATCCAGCTTCCACTCGCCCGCCACCCGAGACGTTCGCCACCCTCGTCGCCCGGCCGTTGAAGCAGGCGATCGCCGGCGGTGTGGTGGCGATCTTCAACGACAAGTCGCGCGGCGAGACGCCCGTCAAAGGTCGCGCCGACGGCTTGTTCGGCCCGCGTTCGGTGGCCTGGCGTGTGCACGGGGACGTCGCCTCCATGATGGTCGGTGGCGTTGCCGGCCTGCTGCTGCAGATGCTGCACCCGGCGGTGCTGGCCGGTGTGTGGGATCATTCCAACTTCCGCGCCGACATGCACGGGCGGTTGCGCCGAACCGCGCGCTTCATCGCCCTGACCACCTATGGCGGCGTGGAGGAGGCGGAAGCGATGATGGCCCGCATACGCCGCATCCATGGCCACGTAAGCGGCACATTGCCGTCTGGCGAGCCCTACTCCGCCAACGACCCCGCTCTGCTGGCCTGGGTGCACGTCACGGAGGCGACCAGCTTCCTGGATGCCTGGATACGCTACGGCGAGCCGGGCATGTCCGGCGCCGACCAGGACCGCTACTTCGCTGAAATGACACGGGTCGGCTCCGCGCTGGGTGCGGACCCTGTGCCGCGCAGCCGCCTTGAGGCACGCCGGCTGATCGCCACGATGCGCCCGCACCTTCTATGTGACACTCGGACGCGGGAGGTAGCGCGGCTGGTGCTGAACCAGAAAGCGGCCAGTCGCTTGGCGGAACCGCTGCAAGCGCTGACTTTGCAAGCCGGCGTAGACCTGCTGCCAGCTTGGGCACGGCAGATGCATGGGTTGTCCGCGCCGTTGCTCAGCCGGCCGCTGGTGCGTGCTGGGACGCTGGGGATCGCGCGGACGCTGCGGTGGGCGTTCCACTAGGGGCGTCGCTACCAGAGTACGTGGTGCGATTGGTGTCCCAGGCTGGGTGCGTGCGGGGGTGGGATGCCAAAGCGCATCCCACCCTACGGGGTGGGGTTGGCCGGCACTCGCCGCGCGGCACCTGGGTAGACGCCGAGTACGCGTAGCTCTCGGCAGAAGAACTCCAACTCCTCCAGCGCCCGCGCCAGGTTCGGGTGGTCCGGATGGCCTTCCACGTCGCAGAGGAACTGCGTCGCCGTGAACTCGCCGGCGAGCATGTAGCTTTCCAGCTTGGTCATGTTCACGCCGTTGGTGGCGAACCCGCCGAGGCATTTATAGAGCGCGGCTGGCACGTTGCGGACGTGGAAGATGAACGTCGTCAGGGTCACCCCGTCATCGGCTGGTTTCGGGGCCGCGTGGCGGGCCATGATGTAGAAGCGGGTGGTATTATCCTTCGAGTCCTCGACGTTGGAGCGCAGCACCTCCAGACCGTATAGCCCGGCGGCGAGCGCGGAGGCGATCGCCGCGTCGGCCAGTTCGCCGCGTTCGGCCACCATCTGTGCCGACCCTGCCGTGTCCGCCTCCACGACCGCCTGCACGCCCAATTCGCGGACCAGGTGGCGCACCTGGCCCAGCGCCACGGCGTGCGAGTGGACCCGGCGTATCCCCGCCACCGTGGCACCGGGCACGCCCAGCAGGCAGTGCTCCACGCGCTGGAAGTGCTCGCCCACGATGTGCAGGCCGCTGCCCGGCAGCAGGGAATGGATATCGGGCACCCGCCCGGCCAGACTGTTCTCGCAGGGCAGCATCGCCAGGTCGGCGGCGCCGGTGCGTACGGCTTCCATCGCACCCTCGAACGTGTCGCAGGGCAGGGTCGGGCGGCCGGGCAGGGCGGCCCGGCAGGCAAGATCGGAATAGGCACCGGGTCGGCCCTGGAAGGATACGGTCATGCCAGCACCTCCCTCGCCCGAGCCAGGTCGGCCAGGGTATCCACGCCGAACGGGCCGTGTTCGACGCGGGTGCAGGCGATGCGCATGCCGGCCTCGAGCGCACGCAGCTGCTCCAGGCTCTCGCGCACCTCGAGCGGGCTCTGCGGCAGGGCCACGAACTGTGCCAGGGCGCGGCGGCGATAGGCGTAGATGCCGATGTGGTGCCAGAGCGGGCCCGGGCCGGCGGGCACCGGCGCGCGGGAGAAATACAGTGCCTGGGACACGGCGCGCCCGTGCTCGAACACGCAGGCGGCCTTGACGAAG
>CAXSEK010000132.1:0-7594 GCA_964235625.1 uncultured Acetobacteraceae bacterium | reverse complement strand
CTGCCGACGCGTTCGACGGACAGTTCCAGCCAGCCATCGGTGTTGATCGCACCGGCCGCCGCCATGTCGCCCGGCGCTACGTCCACCGGTTCGGACTCGCCGGTCAGGGCCGCCAGGTCCAGGCTCGCCGTGCCGCGCAGCACGATGCCATCGGCCGGCACCCGGTCGCCGGCGACCAACGCCACGACGTCGCCGGGCCGCAGCGCCTGCGTGTCCACCATTTCGGCCGTGCCGTCCGCGCGAAGCCGGCGGGCGGTGGCCTGGGTCAGCCGGCCGAGCGCGCGGATCGCTTCCTGGGATCCGAGCAGGCTGCGCTCCTCCAGCACATGCCCGGCCGTCATCACGATCGGCAGCAGCGCCGCCGTCAGCAGGTCGCCGCTGGCCCAGGCCGCGACCAGCGCCAGCGCCACCAGCCGGTCGGTGATGCCGTGCAGGCTGGGGTGGCGCAGGCTGTGCCAGGCGGCGGACAGCACCGGCACCGCCACCAGCGCCGCCGCCCCGCCGGCGACCAGGTCGGACAGCGCGCGCGCCTCCATCAGCCGCAACCCGACCGCGATCAGCAGCAGGCAGGAGGCCACCAGCGCCAGCGTCAGGCGCAGGCCGAGCATGAACCGCTCCGACCGCACCAGCAGCGTGCGGCTCGTGGCGGGCATCGCGTCCAGCGTCGTGGTGCTCATGGCTGCGGCGCCGGCAGGATCAGGCGGTTGCCGCCCGACGGGTCCACGGCGACCACGCTGCCAGCACGGTGCAGGATGTCGGCGGCACGGCTGCGGTAGGCATCGAGCAGCAGGCCCGCGCGGGCCGGGCGGGCGCCTTCCGCCTCCAGCGCCACCACGGGACTCACCTCGGACGTCGCCAGGCTGACGCGTTCGGCGGCCGCGGCATGGGCGGAGTCCAGCACGCGGCGGGTCTCGCGATCGGCTTCCTGCCGGGTGCGCAGCGCAGTCGTGTGGGCGGCGGCGATGCCCTGGTCGGCCACCTGCCCGGCCACCAAGAGAGCGTCGAAGGCCAGTTTTGCCTGCGGTGGCAGGGCGGCGGTGAGGTCGATCCGGTCTACCGTCACGCCTAGCGGCGAACCCAGCGCGGCCAGCCGGCCGTTCAGGCTGGCAATCAGCGCGTCCCGCATCTGCTGGCGCCTGGCCGCTTGCGCATCGTCATCCTGGCCGCTCTGCACGACGATGAAATCGTCCAGCGTCTGCCGCCCGGCCACGGTGACCGCGGCGGCCCGGAACAGCCGGTCCAGCGCAGGCGCCACGTGATCGAGGGAGACGGCGTAGGCCGCCGGGTCGGCGATGTGCCACGTCAGCACCGCATCCAGCAGGACCGCATTGCCGTCACCGGTGAGGTATGAGCCCGCCGCGCCCTGCATCGGCACGCCAGCCGCCTGCGTGTATACGTCGTCCAGCCCGGGGCTGCGCGGCAGCGCGGCCACCGTCTGGCTGATCTGCCGCGCCGGGCCCGGCAGGATCGCCACCACCTCGAATGGCGGCGGAAGGGCGAGCAGCAGCCCGGACTCCTGCACGCGCACGATCTGGCCGAAGCGGAACACCACGGCACTGCTGTCGGGCGGCACGCGGCGGATGCCGGAGCACAGCCACGCCGCCGCGAGCAGCAGCGTCAGTCCCATCAGCGCCCGCAAGGTGACGCTGACGGACTGGACAATGGGGCCCGGCGTCATGGCGCCCTTGCGATCGGACCGGAAGGGCCCGGGTCCGGCAGCCCGGCAGCGGCGGGCGGGCCTTGGATCAGGGCCCGGAACGGTGCCGCGTCCGTCCGCAGCACCAAGCGGCTGTTGGGCCCCACCACGGCAGCCACCGTGTCCAGCGAACGGAGCAGCAGGTACAGCTCCGGGTCGGCGTTGAAGGCGCGGGCATGGATCCTGGCGGCATCGGCCTGGGACGCGGCCTCGATCCCCGACGCCTCCGCCCGGGCC
This sequence comes from uncultured Acetobacteraceae bacterium, assembly GCA_964235625.1. GTDB lineage: Bacteria > Pseudomonadota > Alphaproteobacteria > Acetobacterales > Acetobacteraceae > LMUY01. The sequence goes on along the minus strand of CAXSEK010000132.1, from coordinate 5,661 downwards.
TGCGCCACGGCGATGCGAGCATCCCGCTCGGCGTCGGCGCGGATCGCGGCGGCTTGGCGCAGCCCTTCGGCGGTGCGCTCGGCGGCCAGCGTCTCGCGCTCGGCCCGCATGCGCGCGACGGTGGCGGCGAGGGTTTCGGCCGGCAGGCTCAACCGCTCGATGCCAACCTGGCGCACGTCGATGCCGTACACGTCGTGCAGCTGGCCCGCGACCTGCTGGCGCAACCGCTCCTCCAGCTCGGCGGTGCGTATCCGGCCGCTATCGGTGTTGACCAGGTCCGCCAGGTCGAACGACGCGGCGGTGATGTGCAGCGCGGCGCCCAGGAACGAGCGCAACTGCCGCCCGGCCTCGTCCGGCTGGTTGCGGACGGAGCGCAGGAAGCGGCGCACCGCGTCCGGATCGGCCGGCACCTGCCAGGCCACGTAGGCCTGCAGCAACACGCGCAGCCCGTCCTTGGTGCCGACATCCTGCTGGCCGGAGGAGGTGGTGCGCAGCCGCAGGTCCACCGGGATCACGGCATCGATCGGCGGCGGCAAGGTCCAGGCCAGGCCGGGCTGTACTAGCACGCGCGCCGGGTCGCCGAACCGGGTGACCACCACGGCCTCCCCGGCGGGAACGGTGACCAGGCAGGCGGCGCACGCGGCACCGAGCACGATGGCGCCGGCCACCACGAAGCGGAGCGCGCCCCGAACCCGGCCGCCTTGCGCCGCCGTCTCGTGATGGTGGTGGTGATGGTGGTCGTGGGCGTGGCTATGCAGCATCGGGTCAGTCCGTGTCGTCGAGGCCGGTCGCCCTGGCGGCGGCGGCAAAGGGGCGCAGGTCGATGACGGGCGCCATACTGGGAGCCAGGCGGTCGTCCATGATGGTCAGCGGCGCGCGCACCAGAGCCGCCGTCACTGCCTGGAAATAGCGCTCCAGCAGGAAGGCGCGGCCGCCGGCGCCATTGGCCGCCACGTCGCCGGTGAAGCGCAGCTCATCCCCCCTGGCGGCGGCGACGGTCTCGGCTGCGGCGGCGCGCGATTTGTCCAGGATGTCCCAGGATTGCTCGCGCGCCAGGCTGGCGGTGCCCTTGGCGCGGCCGGTCTCGGTGGCGATGGCCGTGTTGGCGATGATCTCGGCCGCCTGCACGGCGTGGTAGGCCGCAGCGGCCCCGGCGGGCGGATGCACCGCCTCGATCGTCACCGACACGACCTCCAGCCCCGACTGGTCCTGTCGCAACGCGCTCGTGAGCGATGCCTGCAGTTCGGCCGACATGCGTTCCACGCGTTCGTCCAGCACGCTCTCCAGCGTGCGCGCGGCGAAGAAGCGCGAGACGGTGCGCGCCGCGACCTCCCGCACCAGCAACTCCGGATCGGCGACGTCATACAGGGCGTGCAGCGCGTCCGCATCGGCGAGGCCCACGCGATACAGCACGCGGATGTCGGCGCTCATCGCCTGGAAGCTCTGTCCGGAGGCCCCGCTGCCGGCGATCAGCCAGTCCGCTTCGTTCGGGTGCGGCTGGTCCCAGAGCCGGTCGGCATCGGTTGGCGCGGGCGCCTCGGCGGGCTCGGCAGCGGCTTGGATCTCTGGTCCGGCCCTGAGCGGGACGCTATGGACGGTGCCGAGCTCGACCGGGCGTACCCGGCCCAGGGGCCAGGGCAGCGTCAGGTGCAGGCCCGGGCCGAACACGGCGGCGGGTGCGCCGAACCGCTCGTACACGCCGCGGCTGTCGAGCGGCAGCAGCACGACGCCGCTCAAGCCCCAGCAGGCCAGCCCCGTCAGCGCGCAAGCCGGCAGCAGCGCACGGCGCAGGAACAGCAGCGCCCAGGAACGCGAGAAATCCAGCCCGAAATGCGCCCGCAGCGGCTCGGCCACCCCACCCGGCCGGAGTCCCCAGCGCGGCAGGTCGGCCAGCACGCTGCGGACCGCGGCCCGGGCGCGCAGCGGGTCGGTGGGCGGCTGGAACCAGCGCAACGCGCCGCGGACCGCAAGCTCAGCCGCCACGGCGGCGAGGAGGGCAGCCGCTACGTCGGCGGCCGTGCCGGCCCAGGCAAACTCCTGGCCGCGCAGCACCTCGAGCGCACCGGCCACGAGGAAGGCCGCGACCGGTACCGCCAGCACCCTGCGCAACGCCGGCGCTTCCGGCAGCACCGAGGCCGGGGTGGCGGTGGCGAAGCGCTCCGCCACCAGTGCCGGAAAGGCCAGCAGCGCGGTGATTGACGCCAACCCGGTTGCAACCGCCGGGTCGGGCGCGGCTGTGGCGTGGGCCCGCAGCCCCCAGGCACAGAGCCCGGCCAGCCCCGCCAAGAGCGGCACGATCAGCCCCTGCGCGATGCGCCCGCTTCCCTCGATCCGGGCCGGACGCAGCGCGCGCCGGGCGCCGTTGGCCATGCAGCAGGCTGCGACCGAACTGACCGCGACCAGGCAGCCGCCGAGCACCAGCCCCGCCACCCCGCTCGCCCGCGCTTCGGCGGCCCAACCGAGCGGGGATTGCAGCGCGGCCGCCAACCCGCCCGCCACCGCCGTGTAGCCGATCAGCAAGGTGGCGAGCAGGCGGTGCGTCCGGCCCAGCAGGCCTTGGGAGGGACGCGCCCAGCCTCCAGCGTCGTCGAGCATCGTCAATGGACCGGCGTTACCGGATCAGCTCGTGGAGGCCAGGTTGTGGGCGGTGAGCGTGACCACGCAGCGCCCATGCGGCGGACCGTTCAGGGCATACATGTTTGCCGTGTAAGCGCCGGGCACCAGGTCCAGCACCGCGAAGCCGAATTCGGACAGGTCGTCCGTGCTGGTCACCGGTGCGGAGGTGCCGGCGCCCGGCATGACGTACGTGCCGCCGGCCGAGTTGGCCGGCACGTAGTCAGGGTCCAGCAAGGTGCCGCTGTTGCCTACGACCAGCTGCGGCGCGTAGCTGGCCGTGCTGACCTTTACGGCCTGGAAATTATGGATGTGGCCCGACAGCAGCAGCTTGATCGGCTGCGGCACGCCGTTGTTGAACAGCGCCTGCTCGTTCACGTTGCCCCCTGACACCATCGTGGAGGAGCCAGTCCCGGTGCTGCTGATCAGGCCGTAGGCCGGCTTGTGGGTCACGAAGATGGTGTTCAAGGCCAGTTGCGGCTGCACGGCGCTGAGCTGCGCCTGGTAGGTGCTGATGGTCGTGGACGCCAGTGTCGAGTCGTTGGCGTAGCTGCTGTCGAACATCAGGATCTGCGCCTGCCCGGCGGCCACCACGTAGGGCGCCGTGAAGTCCGATGCCGAGCCCGCGGTGCAGGCGACCGCGGCAGCGGAGTAGGCCGACGGATCGAGCAGGGTGAACCAGCCCATCTGCCCGCGGGCGCAGCTCTCGTGGTTGCCGCGCACCAGGGCGAGCGGCGCGGCCGCCATCATCGCCTGGGCCGGCGTGAACCAGTCGGCGTTCCAGCTGGCCCAGGTGTCGCCGTAGGGCGACCCGCCGCAGCCGGTGGTGGTGCCGTTGCCGGCCATCGCCGCCGGGCACGGGCTCTCGCGGTAGTAGTAATCGCCGACATGGACGATCAGGTCCGGCCGGAACGAGGCGACGAAGTTCGACAGCCGGGCAAGCGGGAATTGCGTGGGATCGTTGCACGCCTGGTAGGCGGACGGGCTCTTGAGCCGGCACCCGGTGTCGCCGACGACGATGATGCGGCGCGGCTGCGCCACCGGCAGCTTCAGTTGCACACCATCGATCGTGGCCGCGCCGGCGCCGGCAGGAACGGCCGCCTCGCACTCGGTCACCGGGAACGCCGCCGTCGGTGCGGAGCGGATGTTCATCGTGACGGCCGTGCCGGCAATGGAAAGGGCCGGGCAGGCCGCCGCCGTGGTGATCGCCCGTGCCAGAACCGTGTTGTTCGGGCCGTACTGGATCCAGCGATTGACCGTTTGCGCATGGGCGGCGCCGGCACCGAGGCCGGTGAGCGCGAGGATAAGGGCAGTGCGGGTCAAGGTGGCTCCGTCCGGTTGAGGCGGGCGCACCATACAAATTGAAAACAAAAGCAATGTGACGGTTCGGGGAAAGTCGCCGGTCCTATCCGAGCGGCGGTTGCCGCGCAGCGGGGCGGCAGCCAACCTTCCGCCCCACAGACCTGATCACGCGGCAGACGAAGCCGTCCGACACTCACTCGCCGGCAAGGGACCACCGATGCAGATCATCCACACACCGAAGCTTGGGGCCCGCTACTGGGGCCTCCTCTCGGTCGCCAGCGTGTTCGGTGCCGATATCGGGGATTTCGTGTCGCACGATCTGCATGGCGGCCATTGGCGCGGGTTGGCGCCGATGGGGGTGATGCTGGCCGCGATCCTGCTGGCCGAGCGGCGGTCCAGCAGTTCGACCGAGGCATATTACTGGCTGGCGATCATCATCGTCCGCACGGCGGCCACCAACCTGGCCGACCTGGCGACGCATGACGGGGAGCTTCTCTATGGTTGGGTCGTGACCGTGTTGGCGATGCTCCTGGTCCTGCTTGTCGGACTGGGCAGCCGGCGCCCCGAGCCCGCTTGCACCCTGCCCAAGACGGGAAGCGCCTACTGGCTCGGCATGCTTCTGGCCGGCACGCTCGGCACCGCGATCGGTGACGGCGTGGCCGATGCGCTCGGGCTGGGTGTGGACATAGGCACGGCGCTGCTCGGCACGGTCGCTGCCGTGCTCTTCGCTCTCCGGGCCTGGCCGGCGGCGGCCACCAGGGCGGGCTACTGGGTGACGGTCGTGGCAGTCCGCGCTGCCGGCACGACGCTCGGCGACTGGGGATCGCAGAGCGTTGGCTTGGAACTGGGCACGCTCTGCTCCGGCACAGTGTTCGCGGTCTGCTACGCCCTGCTGCCGAAATCCGAGGCCGCAGTGCGGACGCCTCTCGGAGCCGGGTAGCTCTGGCGCGACGACGCTCGGCCCCCGTGACTGCCGTTCCCTCGCCCAAAAGCCGAATCTCAGACTGACTTCTGTCGATCATGCGACAGAGGATCTGGGCGGCAGAAGTCTGGGGCGTAGGTGACGCGCCTGTGCGGTGAGATCGACGAGCGGGTCGGCGTCTTCCTGACACATCCGATCGAGGGCGACTGGAAGACGCCTGCCGCCGTCAGTTCTTCGGCCCGAGCCCTCAGACGCCGACGTGATCGCAGCCGGAGCACCGCCGCGAACGGCACTGCAGGCGGAATGTTCACTGGACAGTCTCAGCCCGACGCTTAACCAACCGCCAGCTTACTTGACCCCGCTTTAACCCGCACTCGTCAGGCCGCCTCGTCACCCTTGCGATACGGCGAATACTCCGCCTCCAGCTCCGCCATCCCCGCCACGACCGCCGGGCGCTCGCGGCGGAGGAAGTCGTCGATAGCGCCGCGCAGGCCCGGGTGGCTGATCCAGTGGGCGGAGTAGGTGGGGCGGGGCAGGTAGCCGCGCTGGATCTTGTGCTGGCCCTGCGCACCAGCCTCGACGCGGGAAACGCCGTGCTCGATCGCGAAATCGATCGCGCGGTAGTAGCACAGCTCGAAATGCAGGAACGGCCACTCGCCGCGGCAGCCCCAGTTGCGGCCATACAGCGCGTCCCGCCCGAGCAGGTTGAGCGCGCCGGCCACCGGCTCGCCCTTGTGCTCGGCCAGCATGAGCACGACGCGGTCACCCAGGCGCTCGCCCAGCAACGGGAAGAAGCGCTTGGTCAGGTAGGCGCTGCCCCATTT
>CAXSEK010000131.1:0-7600 GCA_964235625.1 uncultured Acetobacteraceae bacterium | reverse complement strand
ATCCACTTCTAAGGGCGGTCCAGACCGCGCCTTGTCTTCCCCCAACCCGTAGCGGCGGAGGGTGACCACGCGCAGCATGGCACGCTCGCAACGAGTTGAGCCAGCGGATGACAGCATAGGCAGCCGGCACTTAAGCCCACCGGGGTGTGCAGTGCTCAGCCACCGCCGAACTTCATCCGCACATCCGCCGGGATTGGCAGCGCACGTAACACGTCGCCCGGGTCGAGCCGGCCCCAGATCCGTACCTGTTCCCCTTCGGCGACCTGCCCACCGCCCTTGTGGAAGCTGTGCGCTACCCGGAACGAACGCCCCCCGGGCGAGACCGGGCCGATCCGGTGCTCCAGCACATCGCCGAATGCACCGGGCTGCTGAAGCCGCAGCGCACGCTCACCAGCGGGCAGCCCACGAAGCCGGAATCGGCGGCTTGCAGCGCCGGGAAGTCGATCCCCAGCCAGGACGCCCAGTCTGAGAAGCCCTCGTCCATCCACCGGATGAAGTTGGCGTGGAACACGATGCGCGCCGGGTCGCACTCGTTCCAGTGGACGGTGAAGGTGCGGGAGAAGGCCGGCAACACGGGGTCCTTTCTATGGCAAAGAGCGTTTGGGCTTGAAGCATATCCCCGCAGCCGTCACGCTGCGATCTCCTCCACGATCGGGGTGTCAGCGTGGCAGACGACGGCATTGACAGCTTCGCCCGGGACAATCTCCCCCCACGCGAGCTTTGGCCAGACCTGCTGCTCGGCGGCCCGGATTTCAGCTACCCCGAGCGGCTGAACTGCGTCACCGAACTGCTCGACCGCTGGATAGCAGCGGGGCAGGGCGCGAGGCCCTGCCTGCGGCTCGATGATGTGCAGTGGAGCTACGCCGACCTCGCGGACCGGGTGAACCGCATCGCCGCCGTGCTCACCACTCAGTTCGGCCTGCTGCCCGGCGGACGCGTAATGCTGCGCGCGCCCAACACGCCGATGATGGTCGCGACCTACCTGGCCGTGATCAAGGCGGGCGGCATCACCATCGCCACCATGCCGCTGCTGCGCGCCAAGGAACTCGCCTATATGCTCGGCAAGGCCCGCGTGCAGCTAGCGGTCTGCGACCACCGCCTGCTCGGCGAGTTGGAGGCGGCTCAGGTCCTGCAACCCGGCCTGCGCGCGCTGATCCCCATGGAGGGCGGTGAAGCCAGCGATCTCTGCACCCTCATGCGGGCCCAGACCGGGCAGTTCAGCGCCCACGACACCAGGGCCGACGACCTCTGCCTCATTGCCTTCACCTCGGGCACCACGGGCGAGCCGAAGGGCACCATGCATTTCCACCGTGACATGCTGGCCATCTGCGATGGCTACGCCAAGAACGTGTTGCGCGCCCGGCCGGAAGACCTGTTCATCGGCACCGCCCCGCTGGCGTTCACCTTCGGCCTGGGCGCCGTCGTGCTGTTCCCGTTGCGGATCGGCGCCGCTGCAATCCTGCTGGAGCGCGCCTCGCCCGAGGCACTGCTCGAGACCATCCGCACCCGCCGCCCCACGATTTGCTTCACCGCCCCCACCGCCTACCGTGCCATGCTCGCTTTGCGCCAGTCCGGCGACCTCGAGAGCCTGCGCATCTGCGTGTCCGCCGGCGAGACCTTGCCCAAGCCAACCTGGCACGCCTGGCACGACGCGACCGGGATCAAGTTGATGGACGGCATCGGCGCCACCGAGATGCTGCATATCTTCATCGCCGCACCACTCGAAACGATCCGGCCGGGTGCGACGGGCCTGCCGGTACCGGGTTACCAGGCCAAGCTGATCGGCGAGGCGGGCGAGGACCTGCCACCCGGTTCCACCGGGCGCCTCGCGGTGCGCGGCCCGACCGGCTGCCGCTACCTCGCCGACGAGCGGCAACGCAACTACGTAGTCGGTGGCTGGAACGTGACCGGCGATACCTACCGCCAGGATGAGGACGGGTATTTCTGGTACCAGGCCCGATCCGACGACATGATCGTCTCCTCGGGCTACAACATTGCGGGGCCGGAAGTGGAAGCAGCGGTCCTCACTCACCCCGCCGTGGCTGAATGCGCCGTCGTTGGCGTGGCTGACGAGGCGCGGGGCACCGTCGTCAAGGCGTTCATCGTCCTGCACGGCGCCGTGGCGTCGGGCCCGGAGACAGCGCGTGCGATCCAGGATCACGTGAAGGCCGAAATCGCGCCGTTCAAATATCCCCGGCTGGTGGAGTTCTGCGCCGCCCTGCCCAAGACCGAGTCCGGCAAATTGCAACGGTTCAGGCTCAGAGCACCGCTCGCGGCGGCCACGCAAAGCTAGTCTTGCCGGCACCGTCGAAGCCCGGCGGACGCACGCCTTACATTGTAGTCAAACGAATCGAGGGAGCGCTCCAATGATCCATGTCATCGCCATCATAACGACCAAACCAGGCCAACGTGCGGCCGTGCTCGATGCCTTTCGGGCGAACGTTCCAGCCGTGCACGCTGAAGCGGGATGCATAGAATACGGGCCGGCGACCGACACACCCGGCCTCGGGCCGATCCAAACAAAGCTGGGTGACGACGTCTTCATGGTCATCGAGAAATGGGAGAGCGAGGAGGCCTTGGCAGCGCACTCTAAGTCGCCGCACATGGCAACCTATGCCGTCAAGGTCAAAGATATGCTCGCCAGCCGGGTCATCCACGTCCTATCGCCAGGCTAGGCTGGCAGCGGGAGCCTCACCCCTCCTCGACCCCAAGCAGCTTCTTCAGGTCGTCAGGCAAAGGGTCACGCACCGTCCCACCATACTGTTGGACGAGCGCCAGGTGGAGCCAACGGTCTACCACCTGGGTGTCCTGTGGGCAGTGGTTCGGCATTTCTGCACTCCATGGTTGGTAGCGATCCATGAAATGCTAAGCCGACGATCCGACCGGAGTTCCCGCATGGGCCGGCCCCTGACTATGTCAACCGCGTGATCGCAGTCTCATCGGCCTGAACGCAATATCACTGTGGTAGCTGGGATGACGCAGTCACGAAGCGGGCAAGGCTTGCACCGAGACAGGCGTGCAGTGCTTCGACCGTGTTGACCCGCTGTGCTTTCGGCGTCCGCTCGAGGTCGATCTGACCTTCGCCGGACCAATACCGCATGAGGTCAAACCGTCGGAACAGCACGACATCGGGCTGCCCCGAGATCTGCTGCAGTGTCTGCGTATAGGGATCGAGGTCCGTATTGGTATGCAGGAAGCGGCTGAACTGCGGATCGACCAGGACGAGGTCGGCTCCGGCATCCAGGATCGCGGCCGAGCCCTCTGACAACGTTTGGAAGAACGAGTTGGCGGGAACGTTGCGGACTGCCTCCACTGTGCCCGTCTGCCAGATCACGAGCTGATACCTATGAGCGGCCAACTCGGTGCGGATGATGTCCAGCATCTCGCTCGCCAGCATGCCGCGCCCGCCTTTGACCGTCACGGTTACAGTCAAGCCGGGAATCGCCTGCTGCAGGTCTTTCGCCATCTGCAGGGGGAACGCGGCAGCAGACGCCATGAGCTCGCCATTCCGCGGCCCGCTGCCGAGACCGAGAGCCAGCCCCGTGACAGTTCCCGGCTGAAGTGACTCGGTCGGGTTGAACACCGTAGCCGAGCCGACCGTCAGCACATTGAGCGTCTCGCCAGCCTTCAGGGTCGCGCCAACATGGGGCAGCGGCGCAGTGCCGGATGTGAGCTCCTCCGGTGCGGCACACCGGTCGGCCGCGGAGGCTGTGGTCGCCGAGCCAGCCAGCAGGGCGGCGATCAAGGCGCAGCTTAGGGCCAGAGGAACGGCTTTCACGATCGGAGCGATATCAGGGCGTCACCCCGCCAGCAAGCGGCTTCGGCGCTGGCCGCCCCTTCTCCCGGTAGTACGCGGACAATGCGCCGACGCCGACCATCAACAAGGCCCCGCCGAGGTTGACCACCACCTGAACCCACCAGCCGTCCTGCTCCTCCATGATGAGCCGTGCGAGGAAAGACAGGAAGATACCGGAGCAGAACACCGGCAAGGAGTGCTGCCCACAGAGCACGAAGGGGGACGCCCACCGCGACGACATCCACCGCGCCCCCGCCGGGATGGTGCGGGAGACGACCCACACGAGGGATAGGATCGAGATCAGGCGGAATGGGTGCAGCCCCTGCTTGTCCACCGAGAGCAGTGTCCGCGCGACCCGGGCCGGCATATGCGCCGTCAGCTCCGGATGCCGCCAGACGATCCACTGCATCAACAGGCCGAACACGATGACTAGACCGGACAGGGCGTCCATCGTGTGGCGGACGCGCGGGCCAGGGCGTTCGGCGGGAGAATACGCCATGATGGCGCCCAGTATGAACAGCAGTTGCCAGGTGAGCGGGTTGAAATACCAGCCCTCGCCCGACATCGTCGGCAGATTGTAGCCGCCGACCCGCGCCGTCGCGTACAGCGCGAAGGACAGCAGGGCGAGCACGTGCGGCCAGCGCAGCAGCGGCATCGCGACCGTGAACAGCAGTAGCAGCGCCACGTACATCGGCAAGATGTCGAGATAAGCCGGCTGGAACATCAGCAACAGCGCTTCCAGCATCGCCCGGTACGGCTCCTCCCCGAGCGTGTCGAGGTGGATCTCGTCCAGGTAGTCCGCCCGGTCCAGCGTGGTCGCCGAATACGACACCTGCGCCGCAAACACCACGAACAGGAAGATGTGCGCGATGTACAACGTCCATGCGCGCTTGGCCGTGTCCGCGGCCGCATACAACCAGCCGTTGCGGTCCATCGAGCGGCCATAGGCCAGCCCGGCACCGTAGCCGGCCAGCAGCACAAACACCTCGGCCGCATCGCAGAGCGCGAAATTGTGCAGGCTGAACTGGTTCAGCCAGTTGTCCGGCGTATGGTCGGTGAAGATCCACCACAGCGCCACGCCGCGGAAGAAATCGACCCGCAGGTCGCGGCCGGCACGTACCAACTGCATGCCGTCTCCCCCGCTTCAACTGGCGAGACATAATGCCCGGCGCCCCCTGCGTGCAAGCATGTGGCCAACTGTCACAATCCAGCAGCCAGCCGCTCGACATCCTTGGCCGCTTCGGTGTTCGGGTGGCGCACCTGCAGCAGCGTCTGACGGCGGATCGCATCCGGCACGTGGCGATCGCGCCGGATCAGCCCGGCGAGCGGCGGGCTCCGGCCGAGGAAGGTGGCGCTGGCACGGGCGAGGGTGGCGTAGGTGCGCTCGCCCGCAGCGGCCGTGCTCGCCTGGTTGACGACGATCCGCACGTCGCCCCCGGGCCGATCGGCCGCGGCCAGCTTCAGCACGGCGTAGGCATCCGTCAGGCTGGTCGGCTCCTCCGTGGCAACGACCAGCAGCGTGTTGGCGACCGCAGCCATGCGGCGCACCGCCCGGTCCAGCCCGGCACCGAGATCCAGCACCACGTCATCGACCGAAGTTTCCGCCGCCAGCGCCGCCAGCAAGCGGTCCAGCGCACCATGATCGAGGCTGGCGAGCGCGCCGGAACCGGAGCGGCCGGCCAAGACGCTGAACCCGCCGGGCGGGTAGGGCACCGCGCTCTCCGCCACGCCGCGCCGGCCCGCGAAGAAGCCGGTCACATCGCGGTCCGGCATCAGCCCCAACTGGATGTCCACGTTGGCAAGGCCGAGATCCCCGTCGAACAGCAGCACTCGGCGCCCCGCCTGGACCAGCGCGCGCGACAGCGTGGCGGCCAGCCAGGTCTTGCCGACGCCCCCCTTGCCCGAGGCGATGGCCAGCAACCGGGGGCCGCGCCGCTTCTGGGTCGCGATGCAAGCACTCATGGCAGCAACTCCAGGGCAGAGCCGGCGCGTGACGGCGCGGCGCGTTCGATGCGGCTGGCGAGCAGCGCCGGTGTGAGCGTGGCCAATCCATCCGCGGCACCCGGCCCAGTCCCGGCCTCCACCATGGTCAGCTTCCCGCCAGACGCGGCGGCCAGGACGCCGCCGAGCCGCCGCGCGAGATCAAGCCGGGTCGCGACCAGTAGGCTGGCCCCCGCACCGGCGAAGGCTTCGGCAAGGTCGGCCGACTCCGACGGATCCACACCAGCCGGGATCACCAGGGCGGTCTGCGCGTCGGCCGTGGCGGCGAGGCCCGCGATCTCGTCCCGCTGCGCCGGGTCAAACGGGTCGGCACCAGCCGTGTCGATCAGCACGGGGCAGCCGGGCTGCCGGCGGAGCAGGGCGCGGGCGAGCGTGGCCGGGTGGCTGGCCACGATCAGGGTCAGCCCCAGCAATCGGGTGAACGCGGCCAATTGCTCGGCGGCCCCGGCGCGCTGGCCATCCGTGGTGATCACCAGCGGGGGTAACCCGGCCATGACCAGCCTCGTGGCCAGCCGGGCGACTGTCAGCGTCTTGCCCGCACCGGGCGGCCCGGCGACCAGCAACGGGCGCGGCGACTCCCGATCGTCGAACGTCAGGGTGCCGAACCGGAACCGGCGGCCAAGCGCGTCCTGAAGCGACCCGCCGCCCAGGCAATCCGCCAGGGCAAGCGGCACGCCATGCCAGGCCAGCAGCCCGGCGCGCGCCGGGTCAGGCAACGGCGCCGGGTCATCCTCGGGCTCGAGGGCCGCGGTGATCTCCACACCGTCCGTGACCCGGCGCGTCGCCAGGATCAGCGCGTCCGGTCCCAATTCCCTGCGCACCTGCGCCATCGCTTCGGCCATCCCCGGGGCACGATAGAGCTTCATCCGCATGGCAGCATCTTGCACGGCAACGATTGCCTCTTGGTTAACGGGCGCTACTGTCCCCGCCATGGCCAGTCTTCGCGCGATCCTGTTCGACACGTTCGGCACCGTCGTGGACTGGCGTAGCAGCCTGATCGCGGACCTCACCAAGTTCGGTGCCGGGCGTGGTATAGCCGCGGACTGGCCGGCGCTGGTCGATGCCTGGCGCGCCGCCTACGCGCCCTCGATGGACCGGGTCCGGCGTGGCGATGCGCCCTGGACCAAGCTGGACGATCTGCACCGCCAATCGCTTGACGGCCTGGTCGCTCAAGCTGGGATCGAGGGCCTGACGGAGGTCGACCGGGTCTATCTGACCCTGGGCTGGCACCGGCTGCACGCCTGGCCGGACTCGGTTCCCGGCACCGCGCGTCTGCAACAACGGTTCATCACCGGGCCACTCTCGAACGGCAACGTCTCGTTGCTGATCGATCTCAAACGGTTCAACGGCTTGGCGTGGGACGTGATCCTCGGCGCCGAGGTCTGCCGGCACTACAAGCCGGACCCCGAAGCCTACCTCGGCACGTGCCGCCTGCTATCGTTGCAGCCGGGCGAGGTGATGCTGTGCGCCGCCCACAACGAGGATCTACGCGTGGCACACCAGCTCGGGCTGCAGACCGCCTTCGTCCCGCGGCCAACCGAATACGGCCCGAACCAGGTTCGCGACACCGCCGCAACCGGACCCTGGGACCACGTCGTGACCGGCATAGACGACCTGGCAACCCACCTCGGCGTCTAAACGCCGGCCCAAAATCGGTGGGACGCCAAAGCGCGTCCCGCCCTACGACGACGCCACGTCCTCCGTCCTGCCAGGCCTGATCAGCCGGTGTTGCTTGCGCCCGGCAGACAGCTTGATCGACCCGTTCCGCACATCTCCGGCCGAAACCGTCGCTGCCCCGGCCGC
>CAXSEK010000130.1:0-7627 GCA_964235625.1 uncultured Acetobacteraceae bacterium | reverse complement strand
CTTTTCGTTCGTTGGCGGCGCCTGGCTGACCGAGGACGTGCCGGCGCAGGAAACCGGGCTCGCCGCCGTGTTCTGCACCTTCAACCGAGAGGCGGACATCGCGCGCGTGATCGGCTCGATCGGCGCCGACGAGGGCGTGCTGGAGCGTCTGGAGCGGGTGTTCGTGGTCAACCAGGGCCGCACCGGGCTTGCCCGCGTGCCGGCCTTCGCCCATGCGGCGGAGCTGCTGGCCGACCGGCTGACCACCATCGAGCAGGGCAATTTCGGCGGCGCCGGCGGTTTCTCGCGCGGGTTGCTGGCGGCGTTGGCCGACCCGGTCATCACCCATGCGGTGCTGCTGGACGACGACATCGAACTCGAGCCGGACAGCTTGCTGCGCATGGCCGCTTTCTTCTCGTTCTGTGACCGTGACGTCGTGCTGGGCGGCCACATGCTCGACATGCTGCACCCGACCATGCTGTACGAGGCCGGGGCGGTGATCTCCGAGCGGGACTGGACGTTCCTGCCGCAGCATTTCCAGCTGTCCATCGGTACGGCGGACACGCTCGAGCTGCTGTCCCGGCCCTACCCCGTCCACTACAACGGCTGGTGGTGCTGCGGCCTCCCGCTCTCGGTGGTGCGCGAACACGGCATGCCGCTGCCCTGCTTCATCCGCGGCGACGACATGGAGTTCGGCTTGCGGCTGCACCAGCGCGGCATCCCGACCGTGCCGATGCCGGGCGTCGCCGTGTGGCACGAGCCATTCTACCTCAAGCTCGGCAACTGGCAGCTGTATTACGAGACGCGGAACCTGCTGGTGGCGATGGCGCTGCATCAAGCGGCCGGCCGGTTGGGCGTCTTGCGCCGGATGGGGCGGCATGTCGTGACGCACCTGCTGACCTATCGCTACTACAGCACGGCGCTGATCCTGCAGGGGATCCGGGACTTCCTCACCGGCCCGGACACGATGCGCGAGCCGCCGCTGCCGCGTCACCTGGGCTTGGGTGCCCTGAAGCGCGCCTACCCGACGGCACTTGCCCGGCGCGAGACCGTGGCGCACACGCAGCGTCTGCGTCCGGTTCCGCGCAGCCAACTGCGCTGCCTGGGCCTGCTCGCGTGGTTGCTGGGGCGCAACGCGGTGCTGCCCTCCTGCGAGGGCGCGGCGCGTCACTTGCAGGTCGAGGACATGCACTGGATTGCGATACGCGAGGCCGGCCATATCGCGACGGAGACATGGTGGGATGCCGACCTGCCGGCCTACCGCAGGACGCGGGAGCATCACCGGGCGCTCGTCATGGAGGCCGCCGGGCTGCTGCTACGGCTGGCGCGCAGTTGGCCGAAGGCCGCCGCGACCTGGCGGACGGCGGCACCCGAGCTGACCTCCGTACCGGCATGGAACCGGTATCTCGGCCTGTCGGATACCCTGCCGAAGGCCGATCGCGTGGCTGACGATGGCCTTGTGCTCTCCTCGGGAGAGACGGCCGTCTCCCGAGCGAGCTCCTGATCTTCTCCCTCTCCGGCTTCTAGGAGAGAGAGAGAAGCGGCTGCCATCCTAATCGTTGACGGACAGCACCATGATCGGGTCGGCGATCCGCTCGGGGGCGATCTCCTGCTCCAGCGGCAGCACGGCGGTGCCGATGGCGAAAAATTCGATCACATGGGTCTGCCAGCCATGGCTGCCCTCATGGATATCCACGCCCACCACGCCCTCGGCCTTGGCGGCGGACGCCTCGATCTGCATGCGCTCGATGGCGATCTCGCGCGCCTCGTACATGGCGGAGGTGAAGTTCTCCAGCTCCACGTTGCGGCCGACGGTGCCCAGGCCGGAGAGCACGCCGCGATGGGCCACGTGATAGACGCAGCTGCCCATCACCATTTCCACCGGGCGATAGCCGGCATGCAGCAGGGACCAGAAATCCTGGCCTGACAGGTCCGAGGTGAACGGCCCGCCATCGTGGGCGCGGAAGCCCTTGTGACCGTCACCGTGCACCACGCCGGTGCCGATCGCGATGAACTCGAGCAGTTGCGCGTCCCATTCCAGGCGCTTGATCGTCAGCTTCACGCCGACGATGCCGTCCGCCCCCATGGCCGTCGCCTCGGACCGCATTCGCGCCATCGCAAGCTCGCGGGCGTGGTACATCGCCTTGGACAGGACATCGAGTTCCTGGTTTCGGTGCCACGCCCCGTATTGGATGCCCACGTGGTAGACGCAGGTGCCGACGCACAGCCCGATCGGCTCGAAGCCGGCCTTGCGCACCAGCAGGAACTCGTTGACCGAGAAGTCCGAGGTGAAAACGCCGCTCGAATGGGCCGAGCTGCGCAGACCTTTCAGGCGTTCCTTGGCGTGGGTCGGGATCACTTCGGACATCTCAGATCGCTCCGTCTTCGTCGTTGGACGCGTAGGATTGATGGTGCGCACGGTGCCCGGTCAGCGGGGTCGACCCGGCGTGCATGTCGACGACCATCTTGACCTCGTGCGGGAAGGGCTTGCCGCGCTGGGCGTCCACCGTGGTCGCGATGACGATGTGGCGGCCGAGATACTGCTTGGTCTCGTTCTTCTCGAACTCGAACATCTCGCTGAACGTGATATGCGCCAGCACGCCGTTGCCTTGCTTGAGCGCGCTCGTCTTCAGCTCGGCATGCGCGGCCTTGCGGACCTGGTTCCAGAACCGGCTGAGCGCGTCCGACTCGACGTTGCCCATCCAGGTCTGCCGGGCGTTGCCGTAATAGTCGTTGAGCCACTGGTATTTGGCACCGATCGCGATCCCCGTCGGCACCACGTCGGCCTCGAGCAGCTTGACGAACTCGAGCGCGGGGACGGTCGCCACGACCGGCTCGGCGCTGGGCGGCAGGCCCTCCAGCCGCACGGCGGTGCCGACGAGGGTGAAGTCCATGCTGTCCTCGACCTGGAGCGGGATGGTCCGCATCTTGACGTCCAGCACGGCGTTGGCGCCAGCGGCCTTGGCCTCCTCGCGCAGGCGGTGCAGCGCGGTCTGCCAGCCCTGGCTGTGCCCCTCGGTCCAGGACCAGCCGTAATGCAGCCAGCAGGTGGCCGAGACCGAGGCGATCGGCCGCAGCCCGTGGGAGCGGGCGATCATCAGCTCGGCCGGCGTGAGTGTCGCCGTCCAGGGCAGCCGGCCGGTGCGGGCACCCTCCAGCCGCTCCCGCGTCGCGGCAGGCACGCGCTTGCCGCGCAGGCTGGCCGCGATATCGGCGAGGCGGGCCTGGTTGGCCGCCTGGAGCGCCTGGCTCTCAGGGCTCGGCCCTTTGAACAGGTCGAACAGGCTCATCTCAACTCCCCATGAAGCTGGAGAGCGACTGGCTCAGCGCCCTTGCATGGTCGCTGGCCTTCTTCGTCTCCTCGGTGAGGCGGGTGAACCACTCCGCCGGGTCGATGGCGCGGGTGTTGAGCGCGATGCCGCGCACCACGAGGGCGACGCTGGCCTTCAGCCGGCTGCCGGCGAGTTCGAGTTTGTACCGGCTGTCGCCCAACTCGATCTCGACGCCGGTCACCTTGGACGAGCGGCTGAACAGGCCCTTGTTCTCGTGCACGGTGACGAGGTCCGGCATTGCCTCCCGCAGACGCAGGGCGAAGGCGCGCAGGTTGCTCTCGGTGTCGGACGTGAAGCGGCGGAGCCAGGCGGCTTGGGTGTCGAAGTCGAGGTTGCCGCTCACCAGGCGACCCCGTGATGCCGGGGCCTCACGGCGCCACCGCGTGCGCGTTCACGCCCTGCATCCCCGTGACCAAGCGGTCGCGGATCGCGGTCAGCTTGGCCTCGCGCTCCCGGTCGCCGCTGGCCACCTCGCGCTCGATGTCGATCACCTCGTGCATGGTGCGGATCGCCTCGTCGGCGACCTGGGCCAGCACGTCGATGTTGCGCTGGTCGCCGCCCAGGCTGCGCGCGGCGGTGGTGGCGGCCTCGTGCGCCCCCTTGGAGGCGAGCACGGTGATCTGGCGCGCGGCTTCGTCCAGTTGCTCCGATTCGTGGGCGGCCCGGCTGATGTCTACCTGCACCGCGGCCTGCGAGGCGACCGCCATCAGCCGCGGGATCACCACCAGCATGCCGTTGCTGATCTTCATCAGCCGCGTCTCGGCGGCCTGGCGGTTTTGCGCGATGATCGGGATCAGCATGGCCGAGCCCACCAGGTTCTCGCGCATCTCGGCGATCTTGCCGCGGAAGTTGGCCACCGCACCACGGAACGCCATCACGTCGGCGGCGTCGGCGGCATCCCCGGTGGCGACGGCGTTCTGCCGCAGCTGCTCCAGCTCCTCCTGCCCGCGGTCGAGCGCCAGCTGCCCGGCGGCGATGTCCACCTTCAACCCGTGCAGGCTGCGGCGGATCGCGGCGGCCTGCTGGTCCAGCAGGTCGATCGATACGGCGAGGTCCGCCTTGGTGCGGCGGGCCTTCGCCTGCTCGCCGTCCATCAGCTCGAGGAAGGTCTTGCGGTTCTCGGCAAATCCCTTGAACGCCGTGTGCGCGTCGGCGGCGACACCCATGATGCGGCCGAGGATCCCCTTGCGCGCCGGCGCCGAACCTCCCGCGGCCTCCGCCTGCAGGTCCTCGATGCGCAGGATCTTCACCCCGTCGATCACCGAGGCCGCGATGCGCCCCACCTCCCCCGCATCACCCAGCCGCACGCCGGTCAGCAGCTGGCGCGAGGACTGCGCGATCTCTGCCAGCACCCCATCGCCATGCGAGAGCAGGCTTGCCGTCTTGCGGAAATCGATGCGGGCGGCGGACTGCTCTGCCGCGGCAAGATCCTGCGGGTTGAGGCTGCCGATCTCCACCAAGCGGTCCGGCGCGGGCTCGGGCGCCAACCGCGGATCGCTCACCGCAAGGGCGGACGGCGCCACCGGCACGACCGCATTGGCAGGCGCCGGGTCGAGGCTGTCGAACATCGAGAGGTCCAGCGGCGTATCGTGGGTGGGCTCGGGCATCCGTCCAGTCTCCTGGGGGGCATCGCGTCGATCACTCAACGATAGTCCGGACCAATTCCCGCTACCATCCCTACTTCGATCGCTCGAGGGCGCTCGCTAGTCCTCCACCTTCCGATACCGCGCCCGTGTCGCGCGCTCGATCGCGCTGGCCACCAGCGGGTCGATCTGCAGCTCCCCCAGCACGAACTCCAGCATCCGCAGCGTCGGTTGTGCCGCGAACCCGTCGCCGGCGATGATCTCGCAGGCCAGGGCGTACGCCGTCTCGCGCAGCCGGGGTGGCAGCGCCTCGCGGATCAGGCGGCCGGCATGGGCCAGCCCCTCGTCCTCCCGCAGCAGGTTGACCGCGGCCTCGGTCGCCGCATCAAGCTGCTCGGACGAGAAGCCGTTGAACGCCGGCAGCGTCTGGACCAGGCCCGACATCACGCCGATCTCGCGGTCGGTGATGCCGCCATCGGTGACGGCGACCAGCACCATCGTGCAGACCAGCGCCTCCTGCGGGTCCAAGCCAATCCGAGCGAGCATCGTCAAGCCTCCTGTTTTGGCGGGACCGTGATCGAAGGCGAGGGTGATATCAAGGGTACCCCAAGGAAGGCGCGGGTCTGCGCAGCGATCTCCGCCAGGCCCAGCCGCTGCACCGCCACCCCCGCCGGCAGTGCCGACAGCAGCCGCGACGGCGCGCGACGGTCCAGCAGCACGAACACCCCGCGGTCGGTCGCCGAGCGGATCAGCCGCCCGAACGCCTGGCGCAGCTTCAGCCGGGCCACGGCGTCGTCATAGCCGCGCGGGTCGCCGGAGGAGAGGTGGATGCGGCGTTCGCGGTGCAGGATGTCCGGCCGCGGCCAGGGCACGCGCTCGAACACCACCAGGCGCAGGGCACGGCCCGGCACGTCCACGCCGTCACGCATGGCATCGGTGCCGAGCAGGCAGGAATCGGTCTCGGTGCGGAACACGTCCACCAGCGTCGCATTGTCCATCGCGTCTACGTGCTGGGCCAGCAGCGGGATGCCGGCGGCCTCGAGCGCCGGGGCGATGCGGGCATGGACGGCCTGCAGCCGGCTGATCGCGGTGAACAGCCCGAGCCCGCCCCCCTCCGCGGCGAGAAACAGGGTGCGGAACGCCGCGGCCAGCGCCGGCACGTCTGGCCCGACATCGGTCACCACGAAGGCGCGGGTCTGGCTCGCATAATCGAACGGGCTGGCCACGGCGGCGCGGATGGCGGGCGACGGCAAGTGGGGCGCCCCCACCCGCGCCTCGGCAGCGGCCCAGGCGGCTTCCGGCTCGCCCTCCGCCCCGTCCCGCAGCGTGGCGCTGGTGATCAGCAGGCCGTGGGCGCTGGCTGCCAGGGTGGCGGCGAACGGCACCGTCGGGTCGAGCCAGTGGCGGTGGATGCCGGCGTCCCGGTCCCCGGCCTCGCGCCGGTCCAACTGCAGGAACGTCACGTGGGAGCGGCGGTCACCGGGCTCGCTGGGCGGCTCCGCCAACTCAAGCAGCATTTCCTGCCAGGCGTTCACCCGCTCCACGGCGCGGTGCTTGAGCACGCGTGCAGCCGCCTCGATCCGGGCGCGGGTGGCGGGCTCCAACTCGTCGGCCTCGTCATCCAGCCGCTGGTTCAGCCGGCTGACCAGGGTGCGGAGCGGTTCGGCGATCCGGGCCAGCGCGCGCTCCAGCCGGGAAGCGGCCTCCTCCAGGCCGGGCAGCAGCGGGCGCAGGTCGCATTCCAGCGTGGCCCGGCGCCGCTCGCTCGCCGCCAGCTCGGTGCCCGGCGTGCGGGCCAGCACCTGGTGGCGGACCAGGCGGAGCAGCGCCTCGGACGCGTTCTCCTGCCCCGCCTCCAACCCGCCAAGCTCGGGGCCGCCCAACTCTGGCACCTCCTCGGAGAGCCGGATGGACCAGCCGGGTGCTGGCAAGGCGCGGGCGGCCTGTAACGCGGCATCCAACGGCGCCTCCAGCTCGGGGCGGCCGCCGACCAGCTCCTCCAGCCGGCGGCGCAGGCCGCGGGCGCGGGAGGCGCCGCCCTCCGCCCCCAGCAGCCAGCGGCGCAGCTCCGCCCCCTCGATGCCACAGAACACGGCGGCGAAGGCGCTGTCCGCCGCGTCGAACACGTGGTGGCCTTCGTCGAACACGTAGCGGGTCGGCACGGCGCTGCCGTCCAGCCCGCCGCTGCCGGCGCCGTCCACGAAACCGTGCGCCGCCTGGATCATGACCAGGGCGTGGTTCGCCACCACCAGCTCGGCGGTGCGGGCGCGGCGGATGGTGTGCTCCACGTAGCAGCGCTTGTAGTGCGGACAGGCGCCGTGGATGCACTCGCCCCGGCGGTCCGCCAGGCCGTAGACGGCCGCCGGGCCGAACAGCTCGCCGAACCAGCCGGGCAGGTCGCCGCCCGCGATATCCCCGTCGGCGGTGGCCAGCGCCCAGCGCGCCAGCAACGCGAGCGGGATGACGCCGGCCGACCCGCCGGACCCGGCCAGCCCGTTCACCCGGTCCTCCAGGTTCAGCAGACACATATAGTTCTCGCGGCCCTTGCGCACCACCACACGGCGGCGGCGCTCGGCCGCGTCCGGGTGCAGCCGGGCCAACTCCGTCTCCACCTGGCGCTGCAGGTGCCGGGTGAACGTGCTGATCCACACCGGCGCTCCGTTGCGCTCGGCCCACAGGCTGGCGGGGGCCACGTAGCCGAGCGTCTTGCCGGTACCGGTGCCGGCCTCGGCG
>CAXSEK010000129.1:0-7638 GCA_964235625.1 uncultured Acetobacteraceae bacterium | reverse complement strand
TCACGCCGCCCTCCTGCGCGTGGTGGTGCAGGTTGGTCTGCTGATGCACGAGGGACGCGATGTCACGGGCTTGCAGGGAATTGGGGGTCATACGTTCGTCCTAAAAAGCCCTCTCCCAAGGGAGAGGGAGAAGAAAGGAGAGGGAGAGAATCAGTGCTCGTCGCCCATCGACCAGATCAGCGATAACACCTCCTCGCGCGCCGCCACGAAATCGGGGCGGCTCTTCACTTGCCGGATCCCCTCCGCCGCATGGTCCCGCGCGAACGGCATCGGCAGGCGCTGCACGATACGGCCAGGGCGCGGGGACATGACCACCACCTCGGTGCCGAGGTACACCGCCTCCTCCACGCTGTGGGTGATGAACACCACCGTCATGCCGGTACGGCGCCACACGGCGTGCAGTTCCTCCTGCATGCGCTCGCGCGTCAGGGCGTCCAGCGCACCGAACGGTTCGTCCATCAGCAGGACCTTGGGCTCGTTGCACAGCGCGCGGGCGATCGCCAGGCGCTGCTGCATGCCGCCGGAGAGCTCGTACGGGTAGCGGTCCCGGAACTCCCACAGCCCGGTGGTGCGCAGCCATTGCTGCACCCGCTCCGCCGTCGCCGCCCGGCCCTGCCCCGTCATGCGCGGGCCGAACCCGGCATTGGCCGCGACCGTCAGCCACGGATACAGCGCCGGCTGCTGGAACACCACGCCGCGCTCCGGCCCCGGCCCGGTCACCGCCACGCCATCCACGCTCACCACCCCCATCGTGGGCGGCAGGAAGCCGGCGAGCGTCTGCATCATGGTCGTCTTGCCGCAGCCGGACGGCCCCACGACGCAGACGAAATCCCCCCGCGCGAAGGTCAGGTTCGCCCGCTCCAGCGCCCGCACCGCAGTCGTTCCGGTGCCGTAATGCACCGAGACGTCGTCGAACTGGACGAATGCCGTCAAGCGAGCGCCTTCTGCAGGTACATCGTGTTGGTCGCCTTCTGGAACGCGTCCAGGCCGGGTGCGCTCTTGATGCTCTTCTGCTCCACCAGGAAGTCCGCCGTGCCCTTCAGCACGTGGGCGAACTTGCCCGGATCCTGCGGCGTGCCGCCCAGCCAGGCCGGCGTTGCCTGCTCGGCGAGCGGCACGAAATCGTATTCCTTCATGTCCGCCAAGGCGACGGGCGGCGCCACGCCCGCTTCCTTGGCGACAAGGACCGCCGTCTGGTCCGGGTCCGACCGGTACATCGCCAGAGCCTTGCCATAGGCCTTGAGGAAGCCCGTCACCGCCTCCGGATATTGCTGGGCGAAGCCGTTGCGCACCACGATCAGGTCGGCGATCACGTAGCCGGCCTTGTCCAGCGCGTCGTAGGTCGGGAACACCGCGCCGCCGTCGGCCAGGATCTTGCTCTTGGCCGGTGCCCACACATAGGCCGCGTCGATGTCGCCACGGCTCCAGGCGGCGACGATGGCGGGGGCCTTCATGTCCAGCACCGTCACGTCCCGCTGCGTCAGCCCGTTGGTCTTCAGGAAGCCGAGCAGGCGGAAGTGGCTGGTGGAGCCGAACGGGGTGGCGACCTTCTTGCCCTTGAAATCGGCCGGACTCTTGATGTTGGCGGCGGTGCGGACCGTCATCTCCTCCGCCGGGCCGATATTGTCCACCATGCCGATCAGCTGGAACGGCAGCCCCTGGCTGATCCCGGCGGCGGTCGCGGCCGACCCGGTGGCGAGCCCGATGTCGCAACTGCCAGCGGTGATGGCGGTGTTGATATCCGCTCCGCTGCCCATCTCCGTCCAGCTCAGCTTGCCGCCGGTGCCAGCCTCGAACCAGCCCTGGCCCTTGGCGAGCATGGTGGGCTTGGTCTCGGTGAAGAAGCCGATGTTGACCGTGCCCGGCGTGGCGGCGCGGGACCGGCCGGCCAGGCCGAACGTCGCGGCCCCGGCGGCGGCGAGGGCGAGGCGGCGGGTGATCAGGGTGTTGAACATGGGCCTGCGTTCCTCGGTCGTTGCAGAAGTGTCTAATTACGTCATGCCAGGGCTTGACCCTGGTATCCACGGCGTCCCGCGCACACCGGCCCGTCCACGTCGCGCACGATGCCGCCTACGTGTCTTGCTCGACACCGTGGAGCCAGGCTCAAGGCCTGGCATGACGGTGCCTGTGTCACTTCCCCGCCCAATGCACGGCCCGGCGTTCCAGCAACAGCAGCAGGCGGTCGATCGTGATCCCGGCCAGGCCGATCATGCCGATGCCGGCGAACACGTAATCCGATCGCAGGAAACGCCCGGCGTCCATGATCATCCAGCCGATCCCACTCGACCCGGCGATGATCTCCGCCGCGATCAGCGTGCCGTACACGATGCCCGCCGCCAGCCGCGCCCCCACCAGGATCTCCGGCAGCGCGGACGGCATGATCACGTGGCGGAACACCTGCCACTGGCTCGCCCCCAGCGCCAACGCCACCCGGATCCGCTCCGGCGGCACATTAGCCACACCGTCCCGCGCCGCGATCGCCGAGACGGGGAGGGCCGCCAGGAACAGCATGGTGACCTTGCTGGTCTCGCCGATGCCCAGCCAGATGATCAGCAGCACCAGGTAGGCCAGCTGCGGCAGCGGCCGCAGGAACTCCACGAACGGCGCCGCCAGCGCGTTCGTCTTGGGCCAGTATCCCATCGCCAAGCCTAGCAGCGTGCCTGCCACCGCCCCCGTCAGGAACCCGGTCAGCACGCGGAACAGGCTCATCTCCACGTGCAGCAGCAGCGGACGGCCGCGGTAGCCGTCATCCACCAGCTCCATGAACCCGTCCCACAGATCGCACGGGCCCGGCAGGAACAGGTCCCGCACCAGGCCACCGCTGGTGATGCCGATCCACACCGCCAGCACGGCCAGCATGGATAGGCCGGTGATCGCCCAGAGCGGAAGACCGCGCCTCATTCCCGGCCGCGCCAGTGCACCAGCCGCCGGTCCACCGTGCGCAGCAGCGCCGCCAGGCCGACGCCCAACCCGCCCAGCACCAGGATGCACAGGATGATGATGTCGTTGCGCAGGAACGTGCTGGCCGAGATCACCATCCAGCCCAGCCCATCGGTCGAGGCCAGCAGCTCGGCCGACACCACGGTGGAAAACGCGGCGGCCAGCGCGATCTGCAGCCCCGTCAGGATCATCGGCGCGGCCGATGGCAGGATCACGTAGCGGAACACCGCCCACCGGTCCGCCCCCAGCGCCAGTGCCACCTGGATGCGCTGCCGCTTCACCCCCCGCACCCCGGCCGCGGCCGATGCCACCACGATCGGGAAAGCGGTCAGGAACAGCAGCATGCCCTTCGAAAGGTCCCCCGTGCCGAGCCAGAGGATCAGCAGGATCATGTAGGACAGCGGCGGCAGCGGCCGCATGAACTGGATCACCCACTCCAGCGCCGCGTTGGCGGCCCGGTTGGACCCCATCCACAGACCGAGCGGCACCCCCAGCAGCGTCGCCGCCCCGAACCCGCCAAGCAGCCGGCCGAGCGTGGAGGCGGCATTCCCCCACAGCGTCGTCCCGCGATACCCCTGGGTCGTCACCTCCACCAACGCATCCCAAACCGCCACCGGTGAGGGCAGCAGGTCCGCCCGCACGGCGCCGGTCGCGGCCAGGCCCCACCAGAGGGCAACCATCGCACCGACCGAGAGCAGGCTCAGGCCCAGCCTTCCGCCGCGCAGCCGCCAAACCGGGCGGGGCCGCCGGGCCAGCTCCAGCCCGGGCACGCTCGTGGCGGCGGTGTCGATTGCGGAGGAGCTCGTGGCCATGCCGGGTTGAAGCAATGCATGTGCCAGCCATGGGTGCAACTAGCTCACCCCTTCGCGCGCCGCCTCCAGCAGCGCCGCCACCCGTTCGGCCAAGTGGATGCCCCGAACCGGCTTACGCAGCAGCGACAGCGTGCCGCTCAGCGCGCCGCCCACGGCGATCTCCGCCGCGTTGGTGGCGTGGCCGGTGAGCAGGATCGCCGGCAGCCCCGCCCGCCGCAGTCGCACCTCCCGGATCAGCGCCAAGCCGTCCATGCCCGGCATCGACAGGTCGGTGATCAGCAGGTCCACCGGCTCCCCCGCCGCGAGCAGGGCCAGCGCCGCCTCGCCGGACGCGGCGGCGATCACGCCGTAGCCCGCGGCCTCCATCTCCTCCGCCAGGATGTCGCGCACCATCGCCTCGTCATCGACCAGCAGCAGGCGGGCCCGCGCCGGCACCGGCGACGCGGGCGGGGCCGCGATGGCGGGCGCCGCGTCGGTGACCGGGAACCAGAGCGTCACCACGGTGCCGCGGCCGGGCGTGCTCTCGATATGCAGGCCGCCGCCGCTCTGCTCGGCAAAGCCGCGCGCCATCGCCAGCCCGAGCCCCGTGCCCTCGCCGACCGGCTTGGTCGTGAAGAACGGCTCGCACGCGCGGGCCAGCGTCGCCGGGTCCATGCCCACCCCCGTGTCGGACACGGCGAGCCGGATGTAGCGGCCAGGGGTAAGCGGGACCAGCATGGAAGCCGCTTCGGGCACTGTCTCCTGCGCCGCGACCAGGCTCAGCAGGCCGCCTTGCGGCATCGCGTCCCGCGCATTGGTCGCCAGGTTGATCAGCACCGTCTCCAGCTGCCCTAAATCGGCCAGCATCCGGGGCAGCCCCGCCGTGGCGGCCGTGCGCACCTCGATCACCGTGCCCAACGTGTGGGACAGGATGTCGCGGATGTCCGCCAGCACCGGCGCCGGGTCGAGCGGCTCGGCGTGCAGGTCGCCACGGCGGGAAAAGGCGAGCAGCCGGCGAGTGATGGCATTGCCGCGCCCGGCCGCCTCGAAGATCATGCGGGACAGGCGGCGCACCCCGTCCGGGTCGCCAGTGCGCCGGTCCAGCAGCGCGGCGGCACTCTGCACCGCCTGCAGCACGTTGTTGAAATCGTGCGCGATCCCACCCGCCAACTGGCCGAGCGCCTCCATCCGCTGCACATGGGCGAGCCTGGTCTGCGTCTCCTGCAGGTCCTGTGTCCGCGCGGCGACCAGGCGCTCGAGCTCGAGTCGCGAGCGGGCCAAGGCGTCCCGCGCGGCGACGGTCTGCTCGATGTCGGTGCAGGTGCCGAACCAGCGCGACACCGCGCCGCTGCCGTCCCGCAGCGGTAGCGCGCGGCCCAGGAACCAGCGGTACGCACCGTCCGCCATGCGCAGCCGGGTCTCCATCTCGTACGGCTCGCCGGTCGCCAGCGAGTGCTGCCAGCGCGTCCAGGCGCGGTCCCGGTCGTCCGGATGCAGCAGGGTCCTGCGGCCCTCGCCGGCGACCTGGTCCCGCGTGGTGCCCGTCAGGACATACCATTGCTCGTTGTAGTAGTCGTGGTAGCCGTCCGGGCGCGCCGACCAGACCATTTGCGGCATGGCGTCGGTGATGGCACGGAACCGGGCCTCGCTCTCCCGCAGCGCCCCGGACAGGTCCTCCAGCCCGCCCTCGGCGCGGCGCACGGCGCTGGCCGCGTCCCAGGCCAGGCCCAGCACCGTCAGGGCGGAAGCTAAGGCGAACAGCGCCGGTCCGTAGAGCGGATCGTACAGGTGCCGCCGGGCGCCCCACACCACGATGGACCCGGCGACGAACGGCACCAGCAACGCCACCGGCAGCAGCCGCGAGAACACCCGCCAGGTGACCGGCCGCGCCACGAATCGGCGGCGCCAGCCCATATCCGGGTAGGTCAGGAAGAGGGCGACCGACAGCAGCAGGGCAGCGGCCGCCGTATTCAGTGCGACCGTGGCGAACGGGCCGAAGCTGTGCAGGCCCTCGACGTCGTACACATAGGCGGTCAGCCCCAGATACCCCCCAACCGCCGGGATCCCGGCGAACCCGTGCGCCGTGGTCACGGCGATCGTGGTCAGACGCTCCGCGGGCCGCCACGATGCCACAAGCCACAGCAGCAGGACGGAGACGCCGGCACAGGCCACGGCCACCGCCGTCGTGGGCGCCATGCGGCCGGCATAGGGCGCGGACGTCGTATCTGGGTCGCTGAACAGCAGCTCGTCGATGCCGAGCCGCAGGCCAGCCCCGTATTCGACCAGCGCCGACACGCCGACCGCCAGCGCCAGCGCACCGCAGCAAGGCCCGAGCCACCGTCGCCAGGTCGCCGCACCACCCCCCGCAGTGCCCGGCAGCAGCGCGAGCCCGGCACCGCAGGCGAGCACCCCGACCGCCGTGTTGGCCTTCATCGTCGTCAGGCCCGGCAGCACGGAGTCCAGCATCGGGATACCGAACAGCCAACCCGCGAGGGCCACGACGCCGACCAGCATGCTGAGCGAGAGCGCCGTTACTCGCATCGGTCCGCCAGCGCCCGCAGCGGCGCCGTGGCAGTCCGCTGTCGCCCGCGTCCCGTCTGTCGCCTGCACTCCGACCATTCGGCCAGCATCCTTGACGTTCGGACTCGAGCCGCGGCCGCAGCTCCATGCCGAAATATCACGCTTTTGTTACCTTCGAGACGTAGCAGGCGGTTCGTCGCGAGTCATCCGGTTTCGCGTGCCCGAAGCAGACGGCTCCTAGCCCTGCGGATGCCCCGGCGCGGTGTGACGGACATCACCGCCGCCGCGGCAGACCCGACGCTTGACACTGACCGTGACGCAGCCACGGCATCTCGGATTTACGGGCTGTTCAGCAATCCAGGGTAAGTCCCATCATGCAAATGCATCATGACCATCCGGCAGTCCTAGCTGTAGACTCTGGTCCTGTTTCGTAAGGAGAATTGAGCATGCGCGGACATCCCCAAGTCCAGAGGAGCTGGGAGGAGACCCCGGAGAAGTTCGGCCGCCGGCGCTCCCTCGCCGCCAAGGCCGAGGCAGGCTGGGCCGGAACGATCGCCGGCATCCTGCTGGCACCCGCGGCCCTCGCTCGTCCTGATGCACTGAGGGCCGCGCCATGCGAGTGACCGATCGGGCCTTGGCCGAATTCGGCACGGCCCTGATACCGTCCGACCTGCACCCGGCGGCCGGACAGCCTCCTTCCCCCGCCCTACCCCACCGCATCCTCGAGAGCCTGATCCGGTTCGAGGGCGCCCTTGCCTGGGAGGCTGGCGAGCCGCGTGACTGCATGCCAGCGACGATCGCCACGTGGGCCCGACATGTCTGGCTGGCGGGGTGGGACGATATGTTCAAGCAATACGGTGCGCGGGAGCACTGACCCGGCGTTCAGGACCGGCAATAGCGCGTCGCCAGGGAGGCGCCGATCCGCGCATTCTTGCATCTCCGTCGTGCCATCCACGGAGGCGGCGATCCGGGCCGCCACCAGGTGGCGGCCGAGCGGATGGCCGCGCCGCAGCTCGGCTCCGCCCATTGCCTGCATGCAGGCGATGGTCCCGCTCGCAGCCGTAAACACCGTGAACGTCTTGGCGAAGGCGGCTTCGACGCGGGTGTCCGTTCCTACCGCGAACAGGTCCGCCGCCCGCGCCGTCAGCAGCTCCGCCAACCCCAGCCCCGCCTCGCGCGGCGTGAGCATACGTTGCCCATGCGTCAGGCGCCGGGCGCCGCGTCCGGGAACATGGCCCGCTCCACCAGGCCGCACACGACGTGCCCGGCGGTGATGTGGATCTGCTGCACCACCGCCGTCCGTGCCGAGGGCGCGGCCAGCACCGTGTCCGCATGCCCGGCCATCGGCTCCGGCTCGGCACCGCAGAACCCCAGCGTGACCATCCCG
>CAXSEK010000128.1:0-7654 GCA_964235625.1 uncultured Acetobacteraceae bacterium | reverse complement strand
ATGCCTTTGCCATGAAGTCCCAGATGTGGCTGTTGGATCCGCGGCCGAACCTGCCCTCCATCGTGGCGGCGGTGGAGCACGGTTTCGCGCTGAGCGAGGCGAGCAACACGCCGGTGATGCTGGAGGTGCGCATCCGCGCCTGCCACGTGCACGGCCGGTTCACGGCGAAGGCGAACCGGCGCCCGGCCTTCACCGTGCGGGACGCGATGGAGCAGCCGCGGCGGGACACAAGCCGCATCGTGCTGCCGCCCGCGAGCTACGGCCACGAAGTGGAGAAGATCCGCACGCGCTGGCCGGCGGCGGTGAAATACATCCAGGACCACCAGTTGAACGAGGTGTTCAACGACGGCGTGCAGGATTGCGGGATCGTGCTGCAGGGCGGCATGTACAATGCCGTGATCCGCGGCCTGCAGCGCCTGGGCCTGGCCGACGCGTATGGCAAGAGCCGTATTCCGCTCTATGTGATGAACGTCACCTATCCGCTGGTGGATGCGGAGATCGTGCGCTTCACCGCGGGCAAGCGCGCCGTGCTGATGGTGGAGGAGGGGCAACCCGAGTTCATCGAGCAGGCGCTGCACACCATCCTGCGCCGGGCGGACGTGCAGACGGCGGTGCACGGCAAGGACATGCTGCCGATGGCCGGCGAATACACGCCGCCGGTGATCGAGGCGGGGCTGCGGGCGTTCGTGGCGCGCTACTTGCCGGAGCTTGCCGCGCCGGTGCCGACAAAAGCGGTGGTGCCGGTGGCGGAGGTGCATGGCCGCCCGCCCTCCTTCTGCACCGGCTGCCCGGAGCGGCCGATCTTCACCGCGATGAAGCTGGTAGAGCGCGAGCTCGGGCCGCACCACGTGTCGTGCGACATCGGCTGCCACCTGTTTTCCATCCTGCCGCCATTCAATATCGGCAACACCACGATGGGGTATGGGCTGGGCTGGTCCGGCTCGGCGGCGCTGAACGACCCGGGGGCGAACCGGCGCACGATCAGCGTGATGGGCGATGGCGGGTTCTGGCATAACGGGCTGACCAGCGGCGTCGGCAATGCCGTGTTTAATAAGACGGACAACGTGCTGCTGATCGTGGATAACGGCTACTCGGCGGCGACCGGCGGGCAGGACATCCTGTCGTCCAAGGCAGACAACGCCAACCGCGCCACCAAGAACCCGATCGAGGCGGCAGTGCGCGGGGTGGGCGTGAAGTGGGTGCGTACGCTGCATCGCACGTATAGCGTGGGCAAGATGCGGGACCTGCTGCGCGAGGCGCTGACGACGGCGGAGCGGGGCCCGAAGGTGATCGTGGCCGCGAGCGAGTGCCAGCTGAACCGGCAACGCCGGGTCAAGCCGCTGGTGCGGGCGGCGCTGAAGCGCGGCGAGCGGGTGGTGCGCGAGCGGTTCGGCGTGGATCCGGACACCTGCACCGGGGACCATAGCTGCATCCGGCTATCTGGCTGCCCGTCGCTGTCGGTCCGCCCCAACCCGGACAAGCTGCGCCGGGACCCGGTGGCGGCGGTGGACAACAGTTGCGTCGGCTGCGGCGTGTGCGGCGAGGTGGCGGACGCGGCGGTGCTGTGCCCGAGCTTCTACCGGGCCGACCTGATCAGCAACCCGAGCTGGTGGGACAAGCTGCGCCACCGGGTCAGCACGGCCGTGATCGGCCGCCTGCAACATGCCTGACGGCGCGAACGTTCTTTCCCAGGGTGACGCCCGCACCGATCCCAAGGCGATCGGCATCGCGATCCTGGCCATGGGCGGCGAAGGCGGTGGCGTGCTCGCAGACTGGATCGTCGGCATGGCGGAGGCGAACGGCTACATCGCACAATCCACCTCCGTGCCCGGCGTGGCGCAGCGCACCGGGGCCACGATCTACTATGTCGAGCTATTCCCTGAGACCGGGCGGGAGCCGGTGCTGGCGTTGATGCCGGTGCCGGGCGACGTGGACGTGGTGATCGCGTCGGAGTTGATGGAGGCGGCCCGGGCCGTGACGCGCGGGCTGGTGACGCCGGACAAGACGGTGCTGATCGCCTCCACCCACCGTGTGTATTCCATGACGGAGCGCACGGCGATGGGTGACGGCCGCATGGATAGCGCGCCTATGCTGGCCGCCTGCACCGGGGCGGCGCACCGGCTGGTGGCGGCGGACATGGCACAGCTGGCGGAGGCGAGTGGCAGCGTTATCAGCGCCGCGCTGTTCGGCGGGCTCGCCGGGTCCGCCGCGCTGCCGTTCAGCCGCGCGCAATTCGAGGCGGCGATCCGTGCCGGCGGGGTGGGGGTGAACAGCTCGCTCGCCGCGTTTGCCGCCGGGTTCGCGGCGGCGGGGGTGCCGCCGCCGGTGGAGGTGGTCCCGGTCAGCCCCGAGGCGGCGGAGATCATCGCAGAGGGCGTGCGGCGGCTGACGGATTACCAGGATGCGGACTACGCCGCCGAGTATGAACGCCGGCTGGCGCCGCTGCACGGCACGGGGGCGCTGCTGACCGAGACGGCGCGGCACCTGGCGTTGTGGATGAGCTACGAGGACCCGATCCGGGTGGCGGACCTGAAGATCCGCGCCTCCCGCTTCCGGCGCGTGGAAGGTGAGGTGCGGTTGCAGCCGGGCCAGGTGCTGCGCATCCGCGAGTGGATGCATCCGCGGCTGGAGGAGATCGCCGAGACGCTGCCGGGTGCGTGGGGGCGTCGGCTGTTGGGCTCCCGAGCGGCGCGGGCGGTGGTCGGGCGGCTGACCCGGTCCGGCCGGCGGGTGGAGACGACGTCCATCCCCGGCTTCCTGCTGCTTTGGGCGGTGGCGCGCGGCCGGCGGTGGCGGCGAGGCACGCTGCGCCATGCGGCGGAGATGGCGGCGATCGATGCATGGATGGCGCGGATCGTTGCATTGGCGGTAAGCCATCCGGCGATGGCGCTCGAGGTCGCGCAGTGCCAGCGGCTGGTGAAGGGGTATAGCGACACGATCGCGCGCGGGCGCAGCAACTTCGCGACGCTGATGGAGGTGGAGCCTAAGCTGCGCGACCCGGCGGCGCTCGCCCGGCTGCGTGATGCGGCGCTGGCGGACGATACGGGTGGGGCGCTGCGGATCGCATTAGCAAGGGAGCTTGCTTCTCCCTCTCCCGTCCTTAACGGGAGAGGGCAGGGGTGAGGGTCGCGGAAGCCCATGACTGCTGGATGGCGTGTGCGGAGCCGGCCCTCACCCCGACCCTCTCCCGTGAAGGACGGGAGAGGGAGAAGAGAAGGAGGAGCGCGTGAAAGCTGTCGCTGATCTCGTGCAGCCGGACCGGGTGCACCGGGACGTCTACACCTCGCCCGACGTGTTCCAGCGGGAGATGCAGCAGCTCTGGCCGCGGACCTGGGTGTTCGTGGGCCATGACAGCCAGGTCCCGGCGGAAGGCGATTACTTCACCACCACGACCGGCCTGCAGCCGGTGATGATGGTGCGGCAGCGGGACGGGTCGGTGCGGGTGATGCGCAACCGCTGCTCGCACAAGGGCGCCAAGCTGGTGTCGGATGGCGCGGGCAATGTCGGTAGCTTTTTCCGCTGCCCCTATCACGCCTGGACCTACCGGCTGGATGGCGGGCTGCGCGGCGTGCCGATGAAGGGGGCGTATGCCAACACCTCCTTCGAGCAGTGCGATGCGGCGCGCGGATTGGCGGTGGTGGCGAGCCATGTCTATCGCGGTTTCGTGTTCGCGCGCCTGTCCGCGGACGGGCCGGACTTCGCGGCGTATTTCGGTGGGTCGCTCTCGTCCATCGACTATCTGGCGGACCGTTCGCCGGTCGGCGAGTTGGAGATCGTGGGCGGCGTGCTGCGCTACATGCACGACAGCAACTGGAAGATGTTCGTTGAGAACCTGAACGACACGATGCACCCGATGGTGGCGCACGAATCGGCGGCGGGCACGGCGAAGCGGCTGTGGGAAGGCAAGCCGGAGGACGAGCCTAAGCCGATGGCGATCGAGCAGCTGGTGCCGTTCGCGTCCGGCTACGGCTTCTTCGACAAGATGGGCGTGCGGGTGTTCGAGAACGGGCACAGCTATTCGGGGGTGCATTTCTCGATCCACTCCTCCTACTCCAAGATGCCGGAATATGAGACGGCGATGGTCGCGGCGTATGGCGAGGAGCGGGCGCGCGACATCCTGGGCACGGTGCGCCATAACACGGTGTACTACCCGAGCCTGACGATCAAGGGCGCTATCCAGTCCATCCGCGTGGTGCGCCCGATCGCGGTGGACAAGACGCTGGTGGAGAGCTGGACGTTCCGGCTGAAGGGTGCGCCGGAGGAGATCCTGCACCGGACCATCACCTATAACCGGTTGATAAACTCGCCGATGTCGATCGTCGGCCACGACGACCAGTATTGCTACCGGGTGATCCAGGAAGGCCTGGCGGCGGACGGCAACGAGTGGGTGAACCTGCAACGCGACTGGGACCCGGCGGAGGCCGGTCCGCCGGACCTGACCGTGAACGGCACCAGCGAGATCTCCATGCGCAACCAGTTCCGCGCCTGGTCCCGTTACATGGCTCCCGCTTGAACGAGCAGCTGGTCCGGTTTGTCAGGCACGAGGCACGGCTGCTGGACGAGCAGCGTTGGGACGAGTGGCTGGCGCTGTTCGCGGAGGATGGCCACTATTGGGTGCCGCTGGCACCGGAGCAGACGGACCCGCTCGGGCACAACTCGCTGGCCTACGAGGATGGGCTGCTATTGAAGCTGCGGGTGGAGCGGCTGAAGGAAGGGCCGTTCAGCCAGCACCCGCGCAGCCGCTCGCAGCATGTGTTGCAGGAGCCCGGGATCGAGCTTCCGCAGTCCGGCTTGCACGTGGTGCGCACGGCGTTCCTGTACGTGGAGGTCCGCGGCGACGAGCAGCAGGTGCATGCGGGGACGGCGACGCACCATCTGCGCGCCGTTGGGGAGGAGCTTAGGATCGTCCTGAAGCGGGTGGATCTGTTGTCGGCCGGGATGGCGCTGCCTTCGTTGCAGTTGTTCCCATGACGGTCGCCGAGGCGTTCCGCCGCAGCGTTGCCGCGTGGCCGGACCGGCCGTTGCTGTGCATCCTGCCGGAGACGGCGGCGGCGTATGGGATCGACGCCGGCGAGATCAGCTATGCCGAGGCTGGCGCGCGGGTGGGCGGCTTGGCGACGGGGTATGCAGGGCTACGCGGCCGGGTCGGGCTGATGCTGGACAACCGGCCGGAGTTCTTCTTGCACTGGCTGGCGTTGAACGCGTGTGGAGTGAGCGTGGTGCCGCTGAATCCCGATCTGCGCCCGGCGGAGCTGGATTACCTGGTCGCGCATAGCGGGCTGTCGCATGCGGTGGTGGCGCCGGTGCACCGGGCGAAGATGGAGGCGGCGGCGGAGCGGGCGCCACATCCCACGACCGTTACGCTGGGAGAGCCCTCGCCCTTGGGAAAGGGTTGGGTGAGGGAACTGGCAGCACGCATGACGCCTACCGCGTGCCCCGCCCCCTCACCCTGGCCCTTTCCCCAAGGAGAGGGAGAAGAAAGGAGGGCAGAATGCGCCCTGCTCTACACGTCCGGTACCACCGGCAAGCCCAAGGGGTGCGTGCTGTCCAACGACTACTTCCTTCGCGCGGGGCAGTGGTATCTCGATGTCGGCGGGCTGGCCGCGATCCGGCCTGGCGCAGACCGGCTGATCACGCCGTTGCCGATGGTACACATGAACGCGATGGCGTTCTCCACCATGGCCATGATCCTGAGCGGCTGCTGCATCGTCCCGCTGGACCGGTTCCACCCGCGCAGCTGGTGGGATAGCGTACGGCAGAGCCGCGCCACGATCGTGCACTATCTGGGTGTGATGCCCTCCATGCTGCTCGGCGCGCCGGCTGAGGACAGTGACCGCGCCCATGCCGTGCGCTTCGGCTTTGGGGCGGGGGTGGACCGGCGGCATCACGCGGTGTTCGAGCAGCGGTTCGGTTTCCCCTTGCTCGAGGCCTGGGCCATGACGGAGACCGGGTCCGGCGGCTGCGTGATCGCAAGCCGGGAGCCCCGTCGCGTCGGTACCGCCTGCTTCGGCCGTGCCGGGCCGGAGATGGAGCTGCGCATCGTGGACGAGGCCGGCGCCGACACCCCGGATGGCACGCCGGGTGAGTTGCTGGTGCGGGCCGCCGGGCCAGACAAGCGGGCCGGGTTCTTCACCGAGTACCTTCATGATCCGGAGGCAACTGCGGCGGCCTGGGCGGGTGGCTGGTTCCACACCGGCGACGTGGTGCAGCGCGAACCCGGCGGAGACCTGCTGTTCATCGACCGGCGCAAGAACGTGATCCGCCGCAGCGGCGAGAACGTCTCCGCTGTCGAGGTGGAGAGCGTGCTGCGCCGCCATCTCGCCGTGGCGGAGGTCGCCGTGGCGCCAACGCCGGATGCGGTGCGCGGCGAGGAGGTGCTCGCCTGCGTCGTGCCGCGCGGCCCCGCCACGGTGGAGACCGCGGCCGCGATCGTGGCGGCGGCGTTGGTGGATCTGTCCTATTTCAAGGTGCCCGGCTGGATCGCGTTCGTGGACGCGCTGCCGCTGACCGCGACCAACAAGGTGCAGCGTGGCGAGCTGAAGGCGCGCGCCGCCACCTTGCCGGGCACGCCGGCTTGCTTCGACATGCGCGACCTAAAATCCCGCGCCCGGCAGCTGGCGTGAGCGGGTACGACGATATCGTGCTCGCCTGTCCGGTGACCGAGCCCTATGTCCGCCGCTCCGACCGTAGCGCCACTTGGTGGCTCGGCCGCGCGCTCGCCCGGCTGCTGGCGGCGAGCGGCCTGGCGAAGGCGGCGGTGGACGGGTTGTGCCTGTCCTCCTTCACGTTGGCGCCCGATGGGCCGGCGCCGTTCGTGCAGCATGTCGGCGCCTCGCCGCGCCACCTCGACTGGATCCCGACCGGGGGCGCGTGCGGCATCATGGCGGCGCGCCGGGCCGCGCGCGCCGTGCAGAGCGGGGACGCGGCGGTGGTGGCGTGCCTCGCCGGGGACACGGCGAACGAGGCAAGTTTCGGCGAGCTGCTGCGCGGGTTCAGCGTGTGGTCGCGCGATGCGGTATGGCCGTATGCGGCGGGTGGCCCCAACATGAGCTTCGCGCTGCTGACGGACGCGTATATGCGCGCGAACGGGGCCACGCGGGAGGATTTCGGCCACCTCGCGGTGGCGCAGCGACAGAACGCTGGCGCTAATGAGGGGGCGCTGCTGCGCCGGCCGATCACCATGGTGAACTACCTCGCGGCGCGCCCGGTCTGCCCGCCGGTGCACCTGCTGGATTGCGTGATGCCTTGCGCCGGTGCGGACGGCTTCCTGGTGATGCACCGCGCCCGCGCCGCGTCATTAGGTTTGCCCTATGTTCGGCTGCTCGCCAGCATCGAGCGGCACAACGCGTTCCCGGAGGATGCGGTGCAGCATCGCGGCGGCTGGGTGATGGACCGGGACGCGCTGTGGGCGCAGGCCGGGGCCGGGCCGGGGGAGATGGACCTGGTGCAGACCTACGACGACTACCCCGT
This sequence comes from uncultured Acetobacteraceae bacterium, assembly GCA_964235625.1. Classification (GTDB taxonomy): domain Bacteria; phylum Pseudomonadota; class Alphaproteobacteria; order Acetobacterales; family Acetobacteraceae; genus LMUY01. Next base: position 184 of record CAXSEK010000128.1, on the reverse strand, counting down.
GATCAGCATGCTGCAGTTCGAGGGGCTCGGCTTCTGCGCGCCCGGCGAGGCGGCACGGTTCCTGCGCGGCAAGGACCTGACGGTGGCGGGCGACCTGCCGCACAACACCGGTGGTGGCCAGCTCTCGGGCGGGCAGGCGGGGGCGGCGGGCGGCTACCTCGGCCTGGTGGAGGCGATGCGGCAA
>CAXSEK010000127.1:0-7688 GCA_964235625.1 uncultured Acetobacteraceae bacterium | reverse complement strand
CAGCCGCTCGGCCATCAGGAACATCAGGATCGGCCAGCCGACCAGGAAGCCGATGGAATAGATCAGCCCGTCATACCCGTTGGCATAGACCAGCGCCGCGATGCCCAGGAAGGATGCGGCGGACATGTAATCCCCGGCGATGGCGAAGCCGTTCTGCCATCCGGTGATGCCGCCGCCCGCCGCGTAGAAATCGGCCGTGGACTTGGTGCGGCGGGCCGCCCAGTAGGTGATGAACAGCGTCAGGGTGACGAAGGCCAGGAACAGCGAGATCGCGATGATGTTCAGCGGCTGTTTCTCGGCCTGGCCAAGATCCGGCCCGGCTGCTCGCGCCACGGTGGCGGCCAGCAGAAGCACGCCGGCTGGAAGCAATGTCCACGAACGGCTCATCGCACGCCCTCCGCAAGCCGCACGCGGATCGGGGAGACGCTGAGCCGGCTTTGCCCAACGATCTGGCGGGTCAACCGGTCGAACTCGGAGTTGGCGCGCACGACGTAAATTCCAGTTAACACCACCGCGAGCACGATCACGCCCAGACCGAGGGGGAAGGCCAGCGTCAACGTGCCCGATCCGATCGGCTGGGCCACGATGGAATGGCCGAATGCAACGAGGAATATGAAGGCCATGTAAACCGCAACCATGATCACTGCGAGCGTCCATCCGAAGTTGCTGCGCTTGCGCGTCAGCTCCAGGAAAGCCGGGTCGGTCCTGATACGGGCCAATTCAGTCGAATCCATCACGGTCAGCCTCCCCTCGCGGGCAGCTACTGACGAGCCGCTCCGCGTTTGATAAACTCCACCCGAATTCGAGTGGCGGCGTTCACGTTTACGTTTTCGACAGGGCTTTGCAAGTGATTAGCCAACTCGGGTACTTCGGGCCCGCAGTCAGATGTATTTCAGCATAACGACGCCGGCCACGATGGCGAAGGCGCTCACCGCCAGCACGGCCGGAAGGCGGCGGTCGATGAACACACGGGCCCGCTGGCCAAAGAACTTCAGCAATACGGCCCAAAGCAGAAACCGCGCGCCACGTGTCACCAGACTGGCGCCGATAAACGTCACGAGGGGGACGTGAGTCGCACCCGACGCGATGGTGATGATCTTGAACGGGATTGGCAGTAACCCCTTGATCAGTATGATATAAAGGCTGAACTGGCGGAACCGCTCGGCGAATACCGCGTAGGCGTCCTCGTAGTGATATAGATGCAGCAGTGGTAGGGCCACTTGCTCGAACAAGGCGTAGCCGATCAGGTAGCCGAGCATGCCACCGGCCACGCTCGCCAGCGTGCAGACCAGTGCGTAGCGGATCGCGCGGTCCGGCCGGGCCAGCGCCATCGGGATCAGCAGCACGTCCGGCGGCACCGGGAAGAAGCTGCTCTCGGCGAATGCGATCGCGGCCAGCCAGAGCGGCGCATGGCGGCTGGCAGCGAGCAGGAGGAGCCGGTGATACAGGCGGTGGAGCATGCGTAGGCCATGCCACGCCCGGCAGCCACGTTCAACGCGCGTCGTGCCAGCCATTGGTCTGGCGGGCCAATGGCACCCCCGCTAGCGTGGGCCCGTTCCCGAACCGAGGTCGATCTATGCGCCGCCGTGCTGCCCCGTTCCTGTTCTCGCTCACCCTCGCCGGGGTCACCGCAGCCCTGGCCGCCCCCGCCCTGCCGGCTCCGCCTAACCACGAACAAAGCCGGGTCAGGAGCGGCGCGCCCCCGGCGATGATGTCCCGGTCCTCCGGCCCGCCGCATGCCTGGCTGTTCGGCACCTGGACCGGAGGGCTGTTCCCCGTGCTGGAGGGCATGGCCCCGCAGGACTGCCGCACCCAGCCGACGGTGGTGTTCGCACAGGACATGGTGGGGCACACCAGCCTCACCGGCGCCGCCATGAGCCGGCGGGTGATCGAGACGGTCCGCACCTCGCCGACCGGGGCGGAGTTCCGGTTCACCCCCGATCCCGCCGACACGAGTTCGTTCGGCTGCGAGGATCCCAACGTGCTGCATGTCGCGCGCGAGAGCGACGACATGGTGAGCTTCCCACGGTGCGCGGCGTTCCCCTACCCGCTCCAGCGCTGCCCGGCACCGGCGCGGTAGCGGCTTGCCAGGTAGCCATAAGGTTCGATCCATCCATAGCCGTACGGAGGACGCGGCAGAGGGGCCCGTGATCCCGAAAGGCTACGGCGACGGTCAACGTCGTGGCGTCGGCCTGCCGCTAGACGAGCTCGGCCAAGGCGGACGCGGCGAAACCCTGCAGGCCAGCGGCGTCGCCCGCCTTGACCTTCGCGACCCACTCGGGATCGCTGATCAGCGCGCGGCCGACCGCGATCAGGTCGAACTCGTCGCGTTCCATCCGTTCGACCAGGCGTTCCAGGCCGGTGCTGGTGGAGGCCTCGCCGCCGAAGGCCGCCATGAAATCGCCCGAAAGGCCTACGGAGCCCACGCTGATCGTCGCGGCGCCGGTGAGCTTCTTCGCCCAGCCTGCGAAATTGAGGCCGTCCTCGCCGTCGACCTCGGGGAACTCCGGCTCCCAGAAGCGGCGTTGCGAGCAGTGCAGCACGTCCGCGCCTGCATCCACCAGCGGCCGCAGCCAGTCTGCCATGAGGTCCGGCGTCCCGGCGAGCCGCGCCGTGAAGTCCTGCCCCTTCCACTGGCTGAGGCGCAGGATGATCGGAAAGCCGGGTCCGACGGCGCCGCGCACGGCCGCGACGATTTCGGCCGCGAAGCGTGCACGCTCCCGGATGGTGGCGCCACCGTAGCGGTCGGTCCGCAGGTTGGTGCCGGCCCAGAAGAACTGGTCGATCAGGTAGCCGTGCGCGCCGTGCAACTCGACGGTGTCGAAGCCGAGCCGCTTGGCCTCGGAAGCAGCCGTTGCGAAGGCGGCGATCGTGTCGGCGATGTCCGCGTCGCTCATCGAGTTGCCGCGCGGCGCCCCGGGTGCGTCCAGGCCAGACGGGCTCTCGACCGCCGCGTTAGGCACCCAGTCCGTGAGGAAGCTCTTGACCGCGCCGGTGTGCCAGAGCTGCGGCCCCATCCGGCCGCCGGCGCCGTGCACGGCCTCGATCACGTCCTTCCAGCCGGTCAACGCCGCCTCGCCGTAGAAGAAGGGGATGTTGCGATCGTTGCGGGAGGCCGGGCGGTCCACCACGGTGCCCTCGGAGAGGATCAGGCCGACGCCGCCCTTGGCCCGACGCCGGTAGTAACTGGCATTCGGCTCGCCCGGCACGCCGTCCGGCGCGAAGGAACGCGTCATCGGTGCCATGACGATGCGGTTGGGCAGGTCCAGCGACCCGATGCGGATGGGGCGGAACAGGGTGTCGGTGGGAAGGGTCATGCGAGCCAGTCTCCGATAGGACGGGTCGTCAAGGTATCTCTTGGCAACTTAGCGTCAATCAGGCACCTTGGGTCGCCCAGGTTTACCGGAGGAAACCGTATGGCGGATCACCAGTGTTTCTCGGTCGACTGCCCGAGCCGGCTGCTGTTCGATCAGATCGCCGACAAGTGGTCGATGATGGTGCTGACCGTGCTGGATGGAGGACCACTTCGTTTCAACGCGATAAAGCGCCTTCTGGAAGGCGTGACGCAGAAGGCGCTGACCCAGTGCTTGCGTCGGCTTGAGCGCAACGGGTTGGTCTCGCGGCGGATCATCCCCGTCTCACCCGTGGGCGTATTGTATGAAATCAGCCCGCTCGGCCGCTCGCTCCAGGTGCCGTTCAAGGCACTTTACGCATGGACGCTGGATCATTTCGAAACGGTCGAGAAGGCGCGACAGATTTTCGACGAGCGTCGGGCGGCCTGACACGCGCGGGCGGTCAAGCCGGCAGAGTCACCGTCGCGCGCAGGCCGCCGCCGGTACGGTTGGCCAGGGCCACGTCCCCTCCATGGGCGCGCAGGATGTTGCGCGCGATCGGCAAGCCGAGCCCGGTCCCGCCGGTCTCGCGGTTGCGGCTCGCCTCTAACCGGTGGAACGGCTCGAACACCCGTTCCAGCTCGCCGGCGGGGATGCCGGGCCCGTCATCATCCACCCACACCGCCAGCATGCCATCCTTCGGCTGGCCCAGCGCGATCCGCGCAGCCCCGCCGTAGTTCAGCGCGTTCTGCACCAGGTTGGACAGCGCACGCTTGATCGCCACCGGACGGGCACGGACGACCTGATGGTGCGGACCGTCGTAGCGGACGTGCTCGGCCCCGTCCGACCTGGCATCCGTCGCCTCCTCGCCGATCGTTCGCAGCAGCTCCGCCAGGTCAATCGCCGCCAGTGCCTCGGCGGCGGCGTCGTCCCGGCCGAAAGCCAGGGTCGCCGCCACCATGCTCTCCAGCTCGTCGAGATCGGACAGCATTTTGTGCTGCTGCTCCTCGTCCTCCATCCATTCCGCCCGCAGTTTGAGGCGGGTGATCGGCGTGCGTAGGTCGTGGCCGATAGCCGTCAGCAGGAAGGTGCGGTCCCGCACGAAGCGACGGATGCGCTCGGACATCAGGTTGAAGGCTTGTGCCGCTTTCACCGCCTCGATCGTGCCGCGTTCCGGCAGCGGCGGTGCGTTCACGTCCAGTCCCAACTGCTCGGCCGCCTGGGCCAGGTCCCGCATCGGGCTGCTGAACTGGCGCACTGCCCACACGACGAGGCCGGCCGCCGCAAGGGTCATCAGCACGAACGCGATCAGGAAGTTCTCGGACCAGAACGGCAGGAAGCGGCGCAGTGCCACGGTCACGTTGAGCCACTCGCCCGACGGGAGCCGCAGGCTGATCAGCAGGCGCCGTTCGGACGGCACGCCGCGGATCATCAGCTCCCGCCAACGCTGACCCGTTGGAATCGGCGCGAAGGACATGCTGATGCGGATCAAGCGCTGCACGAAGGGCGGCGACGGCTCGAGATCGCTGGTGGCCGGCCCTTCGTCCAGCGTGGCCTTTATGTTGGACGCCGGGTCCAGATCATGGACCAAGGCGGCACGGTCGTCGGCGGGTGCGAGCACGACCGATCGGTAGACGCTGCTGACGCGCATGCCCAGCTGCTGTGCCGCGGCCAGCCGCTGCAGATCCAGCCGGTCCAGGGTGTAGAAGAACAGCCCGCCCGCCTGCACCGCAGCCAACCCGGCCAGCAACACCACCGCCGTCCGGTTTGCCAGGCTGCGCGGCAGGATCCAACGGATGAACCTCACGCCCGTTGCACGTCCGCCGCGAGCACGTAGCCGCCGCCGCGCACCGTCTTGATCAGCTGCGCCTGCCGCCCGTCATCCTCGAGCTTGCGGCGCAGACGGCTGATCGCGACGTCGATCGCGCGGTCGAACGGCCCGGCCTGCCGGCCGCGCAGCAGATCCAGCAGCATGTCCCGGGTGAGCACACGGTTGGCCCGTTCCACCAGGGCGAGCAACAGATCGTATTCGCCGCCAGTCAGCGGCACCTCGACGCCCTCGGGGTTCAGCAGCCGGCGGCGCGCCGGCTCCAATGTCCAGCCGGCGAAACGCAAGGCCGCCGCGTCGTCGGCGCGGCGGCCGGACCGGTCTGCCGTGCGGCGCAGCACGGCGCGCATGCGGGCGAGCAGCTCGCGCGGGTTGAACGGTTTGGGTACGTAGTCGTCAGCACCCAGTTCGAGCCCGATGATGCGGTCCGTCTCCTCCCCCATGGCGGTGAGCATGACGATCGGCACGTCTCCCTGGGTGCGCATCCAGCGCGCGAGCTCCAACCCGCCCTCGCCGGGCAGCATCAGGTCCAGCACGACAAGTTGGAAATGTCCGGTGGGCCAGGCTCGCCGGGCATCCCGCGCGTCCCGCACCGCGGTCACCCGGAAGCGGTGCCGCTCGAGAAAGCGGGCGAGGAGGTCGCGGATTTCCCGGTCATCGTCGACGACGAGGATGTGCGGCATCATGTCCATGATCGTTACATTACGCTCTCCCCGCCCCCGTGGCAGCACGCGTTGCAATTGGTTGCACTTCGCCGCGCCAGCGACGCAGGCGAGGCGCCATGTTCGAAACCGAGACTGCAACCACGGACTTAATTAACCATGAACAAGCTCATTGCCCTTACCTTGGCGGCCGGGATCGGATTCGGCGGCGGCGCGGTCCTCGTCGGCACCCAGGCTATCGCGCAGGATGCGCCGCACCCGCCTGGGCCGCCGCCTGGCATGATGGAACAGCAGCGTGCCGGAATGATGGGCGGGATGATGGGTGAGCGTGACCGCATGCAGCATCGCGGCACGTGGATGCGCCGCATGCGCCAGTTCGCGCTGATCTACCCGGCGGCCGACCGGAACCTGTCGGGGGCGGACGTGCAGAGGATCGCCGAGGCGTTCCTGCTGTTCAACGGCAACCATAGCTGGAAAGTCACTGAAGTCACGGAAGAACCCAACCGGGTCACCTTCGCCCTTGCTACGCCGGACGGCACCGCCATCGCCCATTTCGCGATGGACCGGCACAACGCCCGGCCCGAGCGGCTGAACTAGAGCATCACCGGCGAAGATCGACCTCTCGTCCACTCCTCTCCCATTTTTCCGCACGTTGCTCGGGATGAGGGCGGGTCGCGCACCGGGCGTGAGCGTCCTGCCCTGGACCCCGAACTCGCGTAAACCACTCGTTTACCTGGGCGGGGCATTTTTGACGGGTGTCGCACTCGTCCTACACCCGGTCCTACCAGCCAACCACCTTTCTCGAGCGGGGGGCGTCGGTGTCGTTCACCACCCCGACGCTGGACGGCGCGCGCGTGCGGCCGGCGGACCGCATCGGGCTGGAGCTGATCGTGTCCAACCCCGCTGGTGGGCGGGGCAGCTACATCCTGCCGTGGACGGACATGGGCGTCCTCTGCCGGCCCACGGTGCATGACGTGCAGCTGACGGAACGGATCGCGTCACTCCGCAGCATAACCCCCGCCACGATCCGGCGTGCCAGCAAGGAGGTCGCCAGCCAAGGGCTCGCCGGCCGCGCCGCGGGCCAGGCCGCGAGCACTGCCCTGGCCGTGGAACGGCAGAGCCTGGTCATGACCAATTTCCAGTTGCTGCTCCGCCTGGTTCAGCAGGAGGAGCCACCCGGCACCGCGTCCGTATTGCCGGAGCATGAGCGTCCGGCCGACCTCGAACGCCGGGCCAAGCGGACGATCGCCGCCGTCGAACCGCGCCTCGGCCAGGACGCCGCGGAGATTGGAGCGAGCCTCGAAGCGCTGGCCGCCCTTCACGACCCGATCGGCCTCGGTCCAGGCAGCACTTCCGCACGCCTGCCGCAGGCCATCGGCCGGCTGAAGCTGCTGCGGCAGGAAGCCGCGTCGCTCCCCACGGCGACGGACGAACACGCCCCCGCCCTGCTGGCGATGCTGGTGGCCACGGCGGACGTCACCCTCGCCTTGGCCCAGCGGGCCTTGCTGGATGCCCGCAGCACAGCCGGGCAGGTCATGGCCATGCTGGTCGCGTGGCGGACCAACCCGCTGGAGCTCAGCCGAACGCTCGCCCGCGCCGACTGGCTGATGGACGGGTGGGAGCGCATCGGCCAGCTCTGGTCCGCCGACCCGAGCCCGGCGGCCCGGCGGGACGTTCTGGAGGAGATCGCGTCCCTGCTGCCGGTCATTCCGCGAGAGGCCGGGGAGTGCAGCGGCGTCCGCATCGAGGTTCGTGACATCGTCTACGTTCGCCGCATGATCCGCGGGCACCATGACTGGCGTACCGGCCTGTGTGTTCAGGACATCATCGCCCGCAACGAAGCGTTGCTTGCCGCATGAGCATTGG
>CAXSEK010000126.1:0-7735 GCA_964235625.1 uncultured Acetobacteraceae bacterium | reverse complement strand
CGATATTCTTAACCGCAGACACGCATTTCGGCCATGGTGGCGCACTCGGTTTGTATCGACGGCCATTCCCTTCCGTTGCGGCCATGGACGCCGCGATGATTGCCGCATGGCAGGCGGCCGTCGGCCCGGATGACGAGGTCTGGCACCTGGGCGATTTCGCGGTCGGCCGCCGGGTGGATGCAGCGGGAGTGCTCGCAGCGCTGCCCGGACGCAAGCATTTGATCACCGGCAACAACGACCCGGACTCGGTGACCAACCAACCAGGCTGGGCCAGCGTCCAGTCCTATGCCGAGCTCCTGCTGGACGGCACGCGCCTCGTGCTGTGCCATTATGCGTTTCGCACCTGGCGGGACATGGGGCGGGGCGCGTGGAACCTGCACGGCCACAGCCACGGCCGGCTCACGAAGCTGCCGCGTCAGGCCGATGTCGGCGTCGATGTGTGGCAGTTCCGGCCGGTGACGCTGGCCGAGATCATGGCCGGTCGCTGACGGGACCATTCGAACGACCGCCTCGCCTGTTGGCCGGGCGGCATAGTCCAAACGCCATTAGGCCTATGCTGTACGCGTCATCGCGCGGACGGATCGTTGCAGCGTAGGACGGGGGCAGTAACCCTTTGCACACGACATCGCTCTAGGATGCGCCCGACATGCACACCAACGCGAAGATCGGCCCCATCCTGGTGACGGGCGCGGGTGGCTTCATCGGCGGTCACCTTCTGCGCCATCTGCAGCGCGATCCGGACGCAACCGTTATCGCAGCGACTCGGGACGGACGGGGCGACTCGCGCCAGCTCGATCTTCTGGACGGTGCGGGCCTGCAACGTGGGCTGGCCGGCGTGGCGGCGGTGGTGCATTGCGCCGTCGGGGACCGCGCCGTCACCGTAGATGGCACGCGCGCCTTGCTCGCGGCGGCGGCGGCGGCCGGAGTACGCCGTTTCGTCCATATCAGCTCGGTCGCGGTGTATGGACTGGCCACCGGCGCCATCACGGAAGCGGCGCCGATGCTGCCGGGCCGCTCCGGCTACGCGGGTTGGAAGGCGGCAACAGAGGAGGCCTGCCTGGCACAGGATGGCTTGGAGGTGGTTCGTCTGCGCCCGGCCGTCGTCTACGGGCCCGGCAGCGCGTTGTGGGTCACCACGCTTGCCCGGCGGATCCGGTCCGGGCGCTGGGGAACCTTCGGCAGCGCCGGAGAGGGCACTTGCAACCTCGTCCATGTGCTGGACGTTGTGGCATCGATACGGCAGGCTCTCGCTCGTCCGGGTATCGCCGGCGCTGCCTACAATATCAGCGGGGCCGAGCCGATGACTTGGAATGAGTGGTTTACCCGTATGGCCCAGGCACTGGGCGCTCCGTCTCTCCGGCCGCTCAGCCCGTTGCAGATTCGGGCACGGTCCCTGTCGGCCCTGCCGCTTAAAGTCGCGAACCGGATCCGTCCCGGCCTAGCTGGCACCTGGCTGCTCGGCGCCCCGGCGAGTAGTGAACTGGCACTCTTCGGCTTGAAAGCGACATACGCCAACACCGCCGCACGGGATTCGCTCGGCTGGGCACCGCGGATCGGGGTCGGGCAGGGACTTGCCGGGTGCGTCGAGTGGCTGCGTCAGGCATGACGCACGTCACCATGCCGAGACGTAGCGCCGATGAGGCTCATTCGGTGCCGAGCCCCGATCCGCTCGTGCCGACCGTGTTCCACGAACCGTGGTGGCTCGACATCGTCACCGGCCGGCAATGGCGGGACGCCGAGGTGCGGGAGGATGGCCGCCTAATCGCACGCATGCCCTACCAGACCATGCGCCGGTTCGGTGGCCCGGTGATCGACATGCCGCCGCTCACCCATTTCCTCGGCCCGGCAATCGATGAGGGGACTGGCTCCCGGCAGGCCCGGTGGCTCAAGCGCATGGCTGTCACACGGGACCTGATCCGGGCTTTGCCGCCCTCAGCCAGCTTCTGGCAGAAATTCCACCGCGGCGTGACCGACGTCGTCGCGTTCCAGGCCGAGCAGTTCGACACGGCGGTGCAGTTCACGTTCGAGGTCAGGCCCGCGCCCGAGGCGGTGTTGTGGGCGGGGTTGCGGGACAAGCACCGAAACGTCATCCGCAAGGCCCGCCGGCAATTCGAGGTCGAGGAGCTGGACGACAGTGACGAGTTCGCCCAGTTCTACACGCGAAACCTGCAGGACCGGGGGCAGGAGAGTTGGAGTTCCCGCGGCATGATGCGCGATCTGATGGCGGCAGCCGTCGGGCGCGGCGCCGGACGGATGCTGGGCCTGCGTGACGCTGAGAACCGGTTGTCCGCAGCGGTCTTCTGCCCGAGCGACCGTCAAGCCAGCTACTACACGCTGTCCACCCGGCGGCCGGACTCCGGCAACGGCGCCATCCCCCTGCTGATTTGGGAAGCGATCCGCCGCGCGGCACGCAGCGGGTTGCTGTTCGACTTTGACGGCCTGTCCGCCGAACGGGCGATCGGCCTCTACGCCGGGTTCGGCGGCGTGACCAGCCCGCGCTACGTCTCGATCCGCACGCCCCGGTTCCGCATGATCCGGCTGATCCGCCGGACCGTCGGCCTGAAAACCAACCCGTTCGGGTCCTGAGGCGTGGAACGCGAGATCGCCGCGTTCGGCACCAGCTTCTCCCCCCTGACCACGGCGCAGGCGCTGGCCGCGATCGTGGCACGCCCGGCGGACGCACCCTTCGCCTATGTCTGCACGCCCAATGCCGTCCACGTGGTGAACTACGAGCGGGGCGAGCCGCGTTTCCGGGCCGGGGTCGACGGCGCATGGCTGCGGCTGTGTGACAGCCGCGTGGTCGCGCGCATGGCGGCCCTGGTACTCGGCATCCAGCTCCCGCTCGGCCTCGGCAGCGATCTGACGTTGGCGATGGTGCGCGGCGCCGTGACGCCGGCGGACCGGGTGACTGTCATTGGCGGCACAGCCGAGATGGAACGGCGCCTCCGCGCGCAACACGGTTGGCAGATTTGGCGTCACGACCCGCCGTTCGGCTTCATCGGTGACCCGGCGGAGGTGGCGCGCTGCGTCGACTTCGTGCTGGCCCACCCCGCGCGTTACGTCTTCCTCGCCTGCGGTGCGCCGCAATCCGAGTTGCTCGGCCTGCGCATCACCGAGCGGGGCGGCGCCGTCGGGACGGGGCTGTGCATCGGCGCGTCGCTGCTGTTTGCCACGGGGCTGGAGGCGCGCGCGCCGATGGCGATGCAGCGTGCCGGCCTGGAATGGCTGCATCGCCTGGTCTTGCAGCCCCGCCGGATGAGCCAGCGCCTGGTCAAGAGCCAGTTGCCCCTGCTCTGGCTCGCCGCCCGCCACCGGGTGCGCCGGTCTTGAAGGCGGGTGACGTCCTTCCCCGCATGGCGGCCCTGCCCTTCGCGGACGCGGCCACCATCACCGGGCCGGGCCCGTTCCTGGTCCTGGCCCCCCATGCGGACGACGAGAGCCTGGGCTGCGGCGGCCTGATCGCGCAGGCGGCCGAGCGAGCGCACGTCGCCATCCTGACGGACGGCACGATGTCCCACCCCAACTCGCGCAGCTACCCCGCCGCCCGCCTGAAAGCGCTGCGCGAGGCGGAGGCGGCGGACGCGGTCGCGGTACTCGGCTTGCCGGCCGGCCGGTTGGTTTTCTTGAACTATAAGGACGCTGCGGCCCCGCGCTGGGGAACGGCGCTGCGGCACGCCGGAGACCTAATCGCGGACCTCATCCGTAGCCGGGGCATCCGGACGGTCCTCGCCAGCTGGCGGCATGACCCGCATTGCGACCACCTGGCTGCGCACCGTATCGCCGCCCGTGCCTGCCGCCTGACCGGCTCACGCCACCTCTCCTACGCCGTCTGGGGCTGGACCCTGCCGCCGGACCACGCCCTGCCCCGCTGCACGGTTCGCGGCTGGCGGCTGGACATCGCTGCAACCCTGCCGGTCAAGCGGCGGGCGACCGCGTGCCACCGGTCGCAGATGACGGGCCTGATCGCCGACGATCCGGACGGGTTCACCATCCCCACGACATTGCTCGACCTGTGCGACCGTCCGTTCGAGACGTTCCTGAAGGTTCCTGCACTGCAAATTCCTGGCTGACCCGGCGCCCTCACCGGCCAGACACTGAGCCTGATCTCCACGGCACCGATCGGCCGCTGGACCGAGTGCATCGCTTGGTCGGCGTACCCTGGCCGTGACCGGGAAGTCAGCTCCGCGCCTCGCCAAGCTGATCCAACAGGAGAGGGCTTGGCCTCGCCGGTCTCGAGAGACTTACTTCAGCTAAAAACCCCTAGAGTCGCGCTCGTGACGGCTGGCACCGCGCCCGTGGGCGTCACCACCTCCCCCGCCAGCCCCATCGCGCCCGCCAGCCGGTCCAACCGCCGGGTGACGCCCTCGCCCAGGAAGGCGCCGCCACCGTCGCTCAGCGACAGGCGCAACCGGCCGTCGGACAGGCTGAGCGCGGTGCCATCCAGCAACCCGGGGGTGCCGGCAGACAGGGTGTAGGCCAGGCGCAAGGCGTGGCCGAGCACGGTCGCGCGGGCGGCGGCGGCCTCGTCCAGCAATTGCCGGACGGTGGTCAGCATGGGCGATGCGGGGTCGGCCTCGTAGCGGATCGCGACGGCGAGGGCGAGGAAGGCGCGGCCGTGATGATCCAGCGCGACGCCGGGCTGGCGCAGGATGCGTAGATAGGCCTGCTCGGCGCGGTATTCCGGGTGGTCGTGGCTGCCGATGTCGGAGAGCGAGCAGGCGGCTTCGCGCAGGCGGGCGGCGTCCGCGGTCTCGCCCGGGAACAGCGTCCGGGTCCAAGCAGTCAGGGCGGGCGGCATCGCCGGGTCACGGCCGTGACGCTGGCCGAGGTCGCGGCTGGCGGCGAGCACCGGGTCCTGCACGGCCGTGGCGGCGGGGATGCGGGCCATGTACCAGCCCTCGCGGATGCCGTTGGCGCTGAACACCACCCGGCGTGCCGCCGTCGCCCGCAGCAGGCGCCGCAGCACGATGGCGGCGTAGGGCAGATCGTCGAGCCGCCGCCGCGGGGCACCCGGCAACCGCTCCAGCATGCGGCGGTTCGCCGCACCGATCACGCCGGTCAGATCCCGGACCTCGTCCCGGCCGATGGTGTAATGGTGGACGATGGCGAGCGGATAGCCGGTCTGTGCCATGTGGATGCGCGCCAGCGCCCGCCAGGCGCCGCCGACGAGGTAGAGGTCACGGCCGGGATACTGGAACAGCCAGGGGACCGTCTTGAGGTCCGCCTCCGCCAGCGCGCGGGCACGGACCAGGTCGGTGGCGGCACGGTCCGCCAGCCGGATCACGCCGAGCGGCAGCGTCTGCGCCGGGCCGGGCCGGCCCTGGGACAGGCGCACCACCTCCAGCGAGCCGCCGCCGATATCGGCCAGGATGCCGTTGGCCTGCGGGATGCCGCACAGCACCCCGGCAGCGGAGAGCGCCGCCTCCTCCTCGCCGGACAGCACGCGGATCGGCACCCCCGGCATCCGTTCCTCGAGCCCGGCGACGAACGCCTGGCCGTTGCTGGCGTCGCGCACGGCGGCGGTGGCGAGCACCTCCATTGGCTCGGCCTGCATCGCGCGGGCGATGGCGGCGTAGCGGTGCATCACGGTGAGGGCCGCGGTGACACCCGCCTCGTTCAGCTTGCCCGTCGTCTCCAGCCCGCGGCCGAGGCGCAGCACGGCGCGCTCGTTGAAGATCATGACGGGGTTGCGGGCCGTGCCCTCGAACACGACGAGGCGGACGGAGTTGGAGCCGAGGTCGACGACGGCGGAGCGGGGCCCGGTCAATCCTGGGTCACCCGGTCGGGCCGCCGGTGCGCCTGGCCACCGACGGTGACCGCGCGGCCGTGCAGCGCCGAGCCGCGGCCGGACAAGGACGGGTTGGTCATGAAGTAGTCGTGCGCCGAGACCGGCTTGGCCCCCGGCGGCACCCGCTTCCAGGTGCCGGTCGCGTCGAGCTCCCAGGATTGCAGCGTGTCCTTCAGGTTCACGACCATGATCTGGTCCAGCACCTGCGCATGCACCGTGGGATTGTGGATCGGAACCATGCTCTCCACCCGCCAATCCATGTTGCGCGCCATCCAGTCGGCGCTGCTGATGAACACCTGGGCGTGGCGGGAGGGCAGCTTGTGCCCATTGCCGAAGCAGAAGATGCGGCTGTGCTCCAGGAAGCGGCCGACCATGGACTTCACGCGGATGGTCTCGCTCAGCCCGGGCACGCCGGGGCGCAGGCAGCAGATGCCGCGGATCACGCACATCACCGTGACACCCGCCTGCGAGCAGGCATACAGCTTGTCGATCAGCGCGTCGTCCACCAGCGAGTTCATCTTCAGCCAGATCGCGGCGGGCCGGCCGGCCCGGGCGTGGGCGATCTCGGCGTCCATCAGCTCGTCCAGCCGCTTGCGGATGGTGAGCGGGCTGAACGCCAGGCTGTCCATCCGCTCCGGACGGGCATAGCCGGTGATGTAGTTGAACAGTCGTGCACTGTCCCGCACGAGGTCGGGGTCGCAGGTGAAGAAGGACAGGTCGGTGTAGATGCGCGCGGTGAACGGGTGGTAGTTCCCCGTGCCGAAATGCGCGTAGGAGCGGATGATGCCGCCCTCGCGCCGCACCACCAGGCTGAGCTTGGCATGCGTCTTCAGCTCGACGAAGCCGTATACCACCTGGACGCCCGCGGCCTCCATCGAGCGGGCGAGGCGGATGTTGGCCTCCTCGTCGAAGCGGGCGCGCAGCTCGATCAGCGCGGTGACGGACTTGCCGGCCTCGGACGCCTCAATCAGCGCTTTGACGATCGGGCTGTCGCGGCTGGTGCGATACAGCGTTTGTTTCACCGCGACCACATTCGGGTCGGCGGCGGCCTGGCGCAGGAACTGCACCACCACGTCGAAGCTCTCGAACGGGTGGTGGACCACGATGTCCTTGGCGCGGATGGCCGCGAAGCAATCCCCGGCGAAATCGCGGATGCGCTCGGGGAAGCGCGGGGTGTAGGGCGGGAACAGCAGGTCCGGCCGGTCGTCCACGATCAGCTGCTTGAGGTCGGCGGTCCCCAGGATGCCGGTCTGCACCAGCACCTCGTCGCCGGGGATCTCGTCCTCGTTCACGCTCAGCTCGTCCACCACCAGGGCACGCAGATCGGGCGGCATGGCGGCGTCCACCGAGAGATGGATCGGCACGCCGCGGCGCCGCCGCTTGAGGGCCGTCTCGTAAGACCGGACGAGGTCCTCCGCCTCCTCCTCGAACTCGACACCGGTGTCGCGGATCAGGCGGAACATGCCCTGCGCGACCACGCGGAAGCCGGGGAACAGGCTATGCAGGTTGCGCGAGACGAGGTCTTCCAGCAGTACGAAGCGGATCGGGGCGCCGGGGGCGCCGGGCAGGCGGATGAACCGCTCCACCTGGCTCGGCAGCGGGATCAGCCCGTTCATGGCGGTGTGGTCCTCGTCGCGGTGCAGCTTCAGCACCATGACCAGGCCCATGTTGGGGATAAACGGGAACGGGTGCGCCGGGTCGATCGCCAGCGGGGTGAGCACGGCGAAGATGCGGTCCATGAACCAGGCGGCGAGCCATTCCTGGTCGGGGATGGGCAAGGCCGCCGGGTCGCAGACATGCAGCCCCGCCTCCTCCAGCAGGCCGCGCAGCTCCATCCAGACGTTCTGCTGCGTCGCCATCAGGGCAGCGGCCCGAACCTGGATCTCGGCCAGCTGCTGCGCCGGCGTGCGCCCGTCGGCGGAGAGCGAGATGATGCCGGCCTTGGCC
>CAXSEK010000125.1:0-7769 GCA_964235625.1 uncultured Acetobacteraceae bacterium | reverse complement strand
AGGTCCGGCTGGATGCCGAGCGGGTCCCACGAGCCGCGCAGGTCCAGGCGGAAGCCGGCCCGCACGTCATCCATGATCATGGCCGCACCCACTTCGTCGCACAGCGAGCGCACCCGGCCGGCGAATTCGGGCGTCGGCAGCTCCTGCGCCTGTCCCATGTCGTGCCGGAACGCTGAGACCATGATCCCCGCCAGGTCGCTCCCGGCAGCTTCAGCCGCCGCCTCGAGGCTGCCGACGTCGTTGAACCGATACATCAGCAGGTGCGCCCGGTCTTCCGCCGTGACACCGGCGACGCTCGGCGAGCACCACGGCACCGCCCCGTGATACGCCCCGCTCGCCACCAGGATCTTGCGCCGCCCAGTCTCGGCCCGCGCCACGGTCACGCAGGTGGTCGTGGCATCCGTGCCGTTCTTGCCAAAGATGCACCAGTCGGCATGCGGGATCATCGCCACGATCAGCTCGGCCAAGTCCACCAGCACGGGGGCCGGGCCGTTCATGCAATCCCCGAGCGATGCCTGGGCCTGCACAGCCGCCTCGACCGCCGGATTCCGGTGGCCGAGTATGATCGGCCCCCAGGAACACATCAGATCCACGAACACCCGCCCATCCGCGTCATGCAGGTGGCAGCCCTCGGCCCGGGTGAAGTATTGCGGATAACCGTCCGGCAGATGCGCCGCGTTCTGGTGCCCCCACAACCCGCCGGGGATCACCCGCCGCGCGCGGGCACGCAGCCCCGTATCGGCCGAGTTGACGAGCAAAGCCGCATTCGACGCCTTCGACATGCTTCCACGATCCCGTTCCAACGCGGAAGGTAGCGGCTGGAGCGGAATCGGTTCAAGCGGGGCAGCCGGTCGTCGTGCGGCCTTGGCTCTCACGCCCGTCAGCAAGTATCGGTCGCCCTGTCGGCACTGGGGGCCGGCAGCCCGCCAACCGGCCGCATGGCCTCCGCCGCTAGTCCCAGATCGCGGCAGACCCGGCGGATCACCGTCCCGACCGGCAACACGAGCAGCTTGTCGTCTTACCCGGGGTCATCCAGCCGCTCGGCCAGCTCGTCGAACAATCGCTCGGCAGCCTTACCCTACCACCGCGCGCGCGGTCACCTCACCCACGCCCCGCGCCATCTACCGCCGTCCCAGTGCCGGCCGGTCATAGGCTCGCCCGGCACCCGTCCACCCGCCCTGCATCCGCTACAGCAATGCGACGCTGCGCCGCATCGACCGCCTGGCCCGCCGCCGTCGCCTCCTCCAGCGCCGCGGGGAAGCCGCCCAGCTCGGGCAGCCGGCCGCCACGATGTCCGCCGCTGCCTGCAGGGTCTCCATCAACCGCGTGACCACGCTCGCCGCCCGCAAGCCGAGCACGGCAAGTTCGCTCAGCATGGCCTAGCAACCTGGATTAGGCGCGGCCTCAGCGTTGTGCAGCGGCCCGAGCGGCGCACCCGCCATCACCGCCTGCTCGGCCGCGCGGGCGCCCGCCATGGCCCGCTTGCCGCACAGCGTGGCGAACGCGTTGCAGCGGGCTGCTACGCCTCCGCATGGCCCAGCACCTGCGCCATGTACTCGACCGAGGACAGCGCCTTGGACCGGATCAGCGCGGTCGCCTGGGCCGCAGGCATGAACAGCAGGTCGGGATCCGGATCCATGGCGCGCTCCGTCGCGTAGCAAGACAGAGGGTTGCCCCGCGGTCGGATATACGAGTTCAATCCGGGGCGTAGAATAGCGGCGCCCCCGCCCCGATGAGGTGACCGATGCCCCCGACGAACGCAACCCGCTTCCGCCGCACCCTGCTCGGCGCCCAAGCCCTCGCCACCGCCGGGCCCGCGCGGGCGCAGACCAACATCACCGCCGTGCTGGAAGCCGAGGTCGTGACCTTGACCGGCCTGGTGCAGTCGAGCACCCCCGTGTTCTGGTCCGTAGACAAGGCGCAGTAACGCCATGGACCTCAAGGGCCGCACCGCACTCGTCACCGGCGCGCAGCAGGGTATCGGCCGCGCGTCCGCCCTGGCACTGGCTGCAGCCGGGGCCGATGTCGCAATCAACTGGCTGAACGACAAGGCGGCTGCAGAGGCGGTCGCGGCAGAGATAGCGCACGCCGGGGGCCGCGCGATACTTGTCCAGGGCAGCGTCACCGGGCCGGGCGCCGGTGCGCGGATGGTGGAGGCCGTGACGCGCCAGTGGGGCCGGCTGGACATCCTGGTGAACAACGCCGGCATCTTCCCGCGCATGCCGTTCCTCGACCTGACGGAGGCGGTGTGGGACAGCGTCCACGCCGTGAACCTCAAGGGTGCCGCGTTCTGCGGGCAAGCGGCGGCCAGGGCCATGGTCGCCGGCGGGGCGGGCGGCGTGATCATCAACATGTCGTCCCAGGCCGTCCGCGGCTCCCCCCGCGGCGCGCATTACAGCGCCAGCAAGTCGGGGCTGATCGGGCTGACTCGGTCCATGGCGCTCGAACTCGCCCCCCACCGCATCCGCGTCAACGCGGTCGCACCCGGCCTGGTGGACACCGCCCAGCCGCGGGACGGGCATGACGAGGCGGAACTCGCCATCATGGGCGGCGCACTCCCCCTTGGCCGCATCGGCCAACCCGCCGATATCGCGGAGGCCGTCGTATTTCTGGCCTCCGACCGGTCCGCGTTCATGACGGGCGAGGTGATGCAGATCAACGGCGGCGGCTACATGGCCTAAGATGCCGCCTCAGCCGTTGCAGGCCGACGAGGATGAATGGACCCGCCCCACGGACTGACGGCGGCCACCCGGCGTGTCAGCGGCCGCTCAGAGCCGCGCGAGGAAGGAAGCAGGATGCCTCGGCGGCGCCGCGGCGATCGGCCTCGGCCTCGGGGAAAAGATAGGGGAGCGGGGGAGCGAGGTATCCCCTTAGATTCGCGAACTAGCCCGGTAGAACGGCTGATGCGCCCCCGGGTCCATATACCCCCGGTAAAACGCCTTCACATGCGGCAACAACGCCGCCGACAACGTCCGGCGCTGCAGCTCATCCGCCGACAGCGCATGCGCCAACTCATCATGCAGCGCCTGCAATGCCCCAACCTGATCGACCTGGGTGAACCGCCCACCTTCGTAGATCACCTTGCCCGCGCACATCACCGCACGCACGCCACCGGTCTTCGCGCGTTGCACCACCGCATCCAGCAGCGGCACCGACTCGTCCAGATACGGCGCGCTGATCTGCTCCCAATCCAGCAGCACCAGGTCAGCGGCCGTCCCCACCGCCAGCGTCCCCAGCCGGTCGCCGAACGCCGTCGTGCGCGCTCCGCCCGCCGTCGCCATCTCGAACACCTGACCCGGCGTCGGCACGTCGTCCTCCATGCCGGGCACCCGGTGCGCACGCAGCACCAGCCGCATTTCCTGCAACATGTCGCGGTCGTCGTTGATCCCCGCCTCGTCCAGCCCAATTGCCACATTCACCCCCGCCGCGGCGAACCGGTTCAGCGGCGCCACACCGGAACGCAGGCGGAAGTTGGAGGAGCAGTTATGGCAGATGCACGTGCCGGTCTGTGCCACCCGGTCGATGTCCCGCTCGTTCAGCCACACGCCGTGGCCCAGCGTCATCCGCTTGGTCAGCAGCCCGAACCGGTCGAGATACTCCACCGCCGTGCCCCCGCCTCGACGCTCGGCATACGCCTTCTGATATGCCGTCTCCACCAGGTGCATGTGCAGTGGCACGTCATAGCGCTCGGATGCATCCGCCAGCCGCCCTAATGCTGCGTCCGAGCACCAGTGTAGGTTCGCCGGCGCGAGCTGGATCTTCACCCGGTCCTTGCCGGCGTGCCCGGAATGCAGGCTGCCGAACAGGTCCATACAACCGTCCAGCGTCATTTGGAAACGGTCGAACCACCCCTGCATCGGACCCCGCAGCTCCGCCGGCAGCGAGGCCACGAACGCCGTATCGTCCTGATACACCAGCCGGTTCTGGTCGCGCACCGCGTAGCAATAGGACACGCGCATGCCGATATCCTCATACGCGCGGATCACCTCGTTCGACTTCTGCTGCACCTCCGCCATCGTGCCCGGCAGCCAGCCATGGATGTGCTGCACGGTCGTGATGCCGGACCCCACCATCTCGAACGCCGAATACAGCGTGTCTAGATACGGGCTCACAGCGCGCGCCACCATACGCGTGATGAACCACAGCTCCAGCGGCATGTCCGGCGAACCTAGCTGCAGCGGCGTGAGCCCGACATGGTGGTGCCCGTTGACGAAGGCCGGGATCAGGATTTCACGACCGCTGCCGAGCACGGGCGCATCCCGGTAACGCCGCTGCAGGTCCTCGAACGGGCCGACCGCGACGATCACCCCGTCCTCCTGCAGCACGGCGCCGTCCGGGATGATGTCGGTGGTGGTGCGTGTGGCCTTGGTGATGGCCGCGCGGCTTCGGATCAGGGTGGCGGGCATCGGAGGCTCCTAAGAAGGAAGCTTGGGGCGCTGCCCCAAACCCCGCCAGAGGACAGTCGTCCTCTGGACACCTGTCAAGCCGGCAGCGCCTCCTGCTCTGCGAACGCGCGGTCCACCTCGTCCTGCAACAACCCCGTCAGATGGCGGCGCAGCTGCTCCGCCGCCGGGCTGAACGGACGCGCGGCCGCGGCATATCCAACGGCACGATGCTCTTGATCCGGCCCGGCCGGGACGTAAACACGGCCACCCGGTCCGCCAACGCCACCGCTTCGTCGATGTGGGTGCGTCACGAACAGCACGGACGCCCCTGAAGCCCGCCACACGTCGAGCAGGAAATCCTGCATTTTCGCCCTTGTCTGAACGTCCAACGCCGCGAACGGCTCGTCCATCAGCAGCACCAACATGCCCTTCTGCAGCACGTCGTAGGAGTGGTAGTGCGCGTTGACGAAGCCCGGCAGCACCAGCATGCCCGCCGCCTCGATCCGCCGTGCCGCCGCCTTGGCTTCCCTGTCCTCCGCCGGGTCGGTGACCGAAACGATCCGCCCGCCGGCGATCAGCACGTCGCGCACCGGCGGCTGGTGGATGTCCCCGTCATGGTCATAGACGCGGCCACCGGCGATCAGCAGGTCGGGAGGGTGTTGCATCCCGGCAGGCTAGCCGCCGCACCCGGCCCGCCGCTAGGCTCCCGCCATGATGTTCCTCGAGACGGCCGGCGCCCCCGTGCTGGCCATCAGCCAGCCCGCCCACGCTTGGGTCGCTGGCCAGCTCCTGCGCGCCTGGCCCGGCGCTCTACACCCTCAAATGCTGCTCGCCGCCGAACAGCACGACGTTGCCTGGCTGGATTGGGAGACCCGGCCAGTGTGGGACCCGTCCACCGGCCGCCCGAAACTGTTCCGCGACGTCGGCGTCGCCGACCACGCCCCCGTCTGGTCGCGCGCCGTCCAGCAAGCCTGTTGCGCCTGGGGCACCCGCGTGGCCCTGATGATCTCGCGCCACGGCGGCGTGATCTACAGCCGCTTCACCGACCGCCACCGCACGAGCGAAGCGGACGCCGCAGCTGCCACCGCCTATGTCACCCGCCACGCCCCCATGGAAGCGGCCTGGGCCAGCACCCTCGGCCTGTCACCCGAGCAGTTGGACCACGAGACCAACCTGATCGCCTTTGCCGAAACCCTGTCCCTCGGACTCTGCGGCGGCGTCACGCTCCCGCTAGACATCCCGGACCCAGCCGGTGGACCCGTCAGCTATCGAATGAAAACGGCTCCGGCCCCGGATGTACCCTCTCCCCCTGGCCCTTCAGCACCACCCGCTTCGACGTCGAGGGTGACGCAAGTCCAATCCCAGGCGGTCGGATCGCAGATGAGCCGGAGATGCGCACCTGGCTCGAAACCGGCATCCACACCAACCACACGCTCTGCCTATCTCCGCAATGATTTACCGTTTTCTTCTCCCTCTTCCGTCCTTCACGGGAGAGGCCGCCCACGCACAATCAACCAGGCGGAAACACCGCTCAAAACTCCAACAGATTATCCCGGAACTGCCGATGCGTATAATTCTGCCGCACCAACCCGCGCTGCTGCAGCGCCGGCACCAGCCCATCCGTCACCTCCGCCACCGTCTTGCGGCTGACGTTCGGCAGCACCAGCAGGAACCCGTCGCCGCCCGCCTCCTGCATCGCCTCGTCCATCTGCGCCGCCACGCTGTCCGGAGTGCCCACCAGGTCCACGCTGCCACCCTGGCTGGTGTAGGCGATGATCGCCTCCCGCAGCGTGCGCCCGCCGGCTTTGGCCAGGAAGCTGGACAGGCTGGACTGGTGGCCGTTCGTGGTCAGCTCCGCCACTGGCGCATCCAGGTCGCAGCCCGAGAAGTCGATATTCGTGCTCCAGCCCATCTGCGCTAGCCGCCGCTGCACGTCCTCCGTGGAGGCTTGGCTGCGCTTCGCGGCGCGGGCCTGCGCTTCCTCCTCCGTGTTGGCCAGGATCGGGTTGGCCATGAACAGCACCTTGCAGCTGTCCGGATCCCGCCCGGCCAGCGCCATCCCCGTGCGCACCTCGTCGCGATACGCCTTCATCGCCGCCACCCCCTTGGGATGCGCCACGACGGTGTCGGCATAGCGCGCCGCGATCGCCCGCCCCTTGGCCGACCCGCCGGCCTGCGCGATCACGGGGCGCCCTTGCGGGCACGGGCCGGAGTTCAGCGGCCCGCGGCTCGCATAGTACTCGCCCCGGAAATCGATCGTGTGGACCTTCTCCGGATCGATCAGCACGCCGCTCTTGCGGTCGGCCACGATGGCGCCCGGCTCCCACGAATCCCACAGCCGGGTCACCACGTCGATATACTCGGTGGCCATGTCGTATCGCCTGTCGTGCTCCGGCAGCCCCTCCAGCCCGAAATTCTGCGCCGAGTAGTCCGAGCTGCCGGTCACCATGTTCCAGCCCGCCCGCCCGCCGGACACCTGGTCCAGCGTGCCCACGATGCGGGCGGTGAGGTAGGGATGATAGGCAAACGTGGACAGCGTCGGCACGATGCCGAGCCGGGATGTCGCCGCCATCATCAGCGACGCCACCACCGAAGGCTCCTGCCGCGGCACGGACATGCCGTTCTTCAGGAACATATCCCGCTGATTCTGCCAGTTTTGCCCGATATAAATGGAGTCCTCGATCAGCAAGTAGTCGAAGCAGGCCCGCTCGATCGACCGCGCCAGGTCGAGGAACATGCCGGCATCCATCCACTCCTCGCTGATATTGCCGCTCCAAGGCTCGCCCCAGGCCTGGATGCTGGAACCCTGGAGAAACCAGGCGAGATGGAACGGCTTTGCACCCATGCGACGCGATCCTCGGCAATGATGGCCCGGCGAAGCCCGCCCGTGCGGCCTTCCCTCGGAGCATACCCTATGCCACCGGTGCCAGCACTCAATGGCACGATGTTTGCTGCTACCGGGCCAGTGTAACTGCTTGGGGCGATCGAATGAACGTGCGAGCTTGGCTGCTGACAGCCTGCATCCTGGCCTGTCCCGTGCTCGCGCGGGCCGACGCCGTCGCCGACATCAAGCAACGCGGCGAGATGGTGGTGGGCCTGGAAGCCGCCTACGTCCCCTACGAGTATTTCGACGCCGGGCAGATCGTCGGCTACGACTGCGACCTGGCCCGCGCCGTCGCCACCAAGCTCGGCGTCAAGGTCCGCTTCGTGGACACCGCCTGGGACGGCATCATCCCCGCCCTCTATGCCAACAAGTTCGACACCATCATGTCGGCCATGACCATCACCAAGGCCCGCACTGAGCGCGTGCTGTTCTCCATGCCTTACGGCGACGCCTCCAACGCCATCCTGCTGCGTGTGGCCGGCAACCCGATCACCACGGTG
>CAXSEK010000124.1:0-7867 GCA_964235625.1 uncultured Acetobacteraceae bacterium | reverse complement strand
CGCATCAGGTCGCCACCCGCCTCGCCGAGATAGGTGCGCAGGATCCAGCCCGCGGCGACGACGTTGTAGCAGTCGCCACCCATGAGACGGATCCGAACCCGCTCGGCGGGGGTGCCCGTGTAATGCACCAGGGCCGGGATCCAGCGCTCGTTGATCTGCATGATGCCGAGATCGCGCGACCCGTCGGTATTCAGGTGCTCGACGCCGGGTGATCCACCCTCCACGTCATGGATCGACGGCAGGACACGGGGTGGCAGGCCGTACAGCGAGGCGGCAAGTGCCATGCAGGCGAGGTAAGGAACAGGCATCGGGTGATCCGGAAGCCGAGGGAAGACCACCGGGTAACGGAAGCGTGACCTGGCTTGGGCCAGGTCATACCTGGCCGGGATGGGGCGTGTCTACGGGTTGCAGATCTGCCCGGCCGACCCGGCGCTGGCGTCCGGCCCGGCAGAGCACAGATCGTAGTCGTGGCCGCTGCGCTGGGACGGGTCGCGGTAGCTGTACGGATGGTTCCACGCGTCCAGCGGCACGCCGTCACCCTTTACATATGGGCCATTCCAACTGCTCACCCCGGTCGGTTGGGTCGCGAGCGCCTGGAGTCCCTGCTCCGTGCTCGGATAGCTGCCGACGTCCAGCTTATACAGGTCGAGCACGGAGCCGAGCCGCTCGATCGACTGCCGGGCGATGCTGGTGCGGGCACCACCGAGCTGCCGTAGCACGGCGGGGGCGACCAGGCCGATCAGCAGCCCCAGGATTGCGATGACGACGAGGATCTCGAGCAAGGTGAAACCCGCCTCGACAGAGGCGTGGCCGGCTGGCCGGCGTTCATCGGAGGGCGGGAGCATTGTGGGTCGATCCTGGTCGACACGGCGCGGTGCCGTGGACTGCGCGATAGGGGTGTGTCGTCGGGCCGGCAGGATAGCAGGTTCATGATACTTGTCCCAGGGCAAGCGTCCTGACGGCACCAGGTCAAACCACAGGCGGCCTTACCGCCCGCTTGCCTCTCCGCCCTCCCGCAGCGGGATCAGACCCGACGGCGACCCCAACACCACCGTCGCCCCCTTGCCTTCCGCGAGCGCCTGGATCAGCCGCAGGTTCTGCAGCTCCGGGTTGTTCTTCAGCATCCGCGCCGCGTTGGCCAGCGCCCGCAGCGCCGCCTGTTCGGCATGCGCCCGTTCCAGCGCCGCCTGACCTTCCCGCCGCGCCTTCTCCACCCCCGTCAGCAGCCGGCGCAGGTCTGTCGGGAGGCTGATATCGCGCAGCCGCAGCGCGTCCAGCCGCACGCCGAGTGCCGCGGCGGCGGGACGCACCATGGCAAGCAAGGCGGCATTCAGGGCATCACGGTCGGACCGGGCCAGCGCCTCGACCGTATGGGCGGCGGCCAGGGTGCGGATGGCAAGCTGAATCTCCATCGTCAGCACGGCGCTGTAAGGCGCGTCGTGCGCACTTTCCGCCAGGTAGGCGTCCACGACCGTCAGCGACGCCGCCGCCGTCAGCTTCGGTTGGAACCCGTCGGCAGACAGCACCTCCTGCCCACTCACGACGAGCAGCTGCTGCCGTGTCGAAACCGGCGTGACCTCCTCGCGGGCGCCAATGCGGTGGCGGCCAGGGGCGACCTGCTCCCGGAAAACCCCATCGCGGTACAACAGCCCGACCGTGCCTTCCCGGACCACGCAGATGCGCCCGAACCAACGACCGACCACAGGCGACCTCCCTTCCCAGAGTCCCGCCGTGCCGCTGCCCGGACGCGGGGGTGGCGGCGAACCGGAGCACCCGCAAGGCGCCAAGGCGGCTTGCCCGGAGGCGTGGCACGGCGGGACCGATGGACAACACCATTGTTGGAAAGGAGCCCACCACGGACCGGGGCCCTACGGACCCCGCGTGGGCCCAGGCCCTTCCGGACAGGGAATCGAACCCCGCCACCCGCTTAGCAGGTTAGCTGCGCTGCGGCATCCCCTCCGGCGTCACTGTGGCCACCAGGGAGGCGTCCAGCGCCTCGTAGCCGTGATAGTCGATCGTGGCGTAGAGCTGCTTTCGGGTCTGCATCGCGTCCACCCGGTTCTGCGTGCCGCCGTCGCGCTTGATCGCGGCATACAGCTCCTCCTGCGCGCGGCTGGCAACGCGCAGGGCGCTCACCGGCCAGATCACCATCTTGTAGCCCATCTCCTCGAACTCGGCGGCGGTGAAGAACGGGGTGCGGCCGAACTCGGTCATGTTGGCCAGCAACGGGACGCCCACCGGCTCCACGCTATTCATGCGGCGGGCGAACTCGCGGAACATCTCGGCGGTGTTCAGGGCTTCGGGGAAGATCGCGTCCGCCCCCGCCTCCACGAACAGCTTGGCGCGCGCGACGGCCCCGTCCATGCCCTCGCTGGCCGCGGCGTCCGTGCGGGCCAGCACCATCAGGTGGCGGCGCGCCTTGGCGCAGGCCGCGACCTTGGCCGCCATGTCATGCGCGTCGGCCAGCTTTTTGTCGTTCAGGTGGCCGCACTTCTTCGGCAGCAACTGGTCCTCGATATGCACCGCCGCCGCCCCGGCATCCTCGAACGCGCGCACCATATGCATGCAGTTCAGCGCCTCACCATATCCGGTGTCCCCATCCACCAGCAGCGGCAAGCCGGAGGCGCGCACCACCTGGCGGATGAAGAAGCACACCTCGTCCACCGTGATCACGCCCAGATCCGGCAGCCCCATTGAGGCCGTCATCGCGGCCCCCGATAGATACAGCGCGTCGAACCCGGCGTGCTTGGCCTGCAGCGCCGCCATCCCGTTATGCGCGCCGGGCATCTGCAGGATCCCGGGCCGCGCCAGCAGCGCCCGCAGCCGGTCCCCGGCATACCCCTCCGGCAGGTCGGCAGCGACGAGGTAGGTCATGGCATGTGGCTCCTTCTGCGATCCCCGCCCTGGATATGGCGCTCAGCTTGCGGCGGCAAACCCGGGTGGTGCCATTTCGCCTGGTGCGTGATATCCCCGTCCGGTTGCATGCGGCGCGGCCATGTCGGACATTGCGCCGCCTCTTGGAGACTACGAATGGACATGACCGGCGAGCGGCGCATCCCGGCACCGCGCCAGACGGTGTGGGACGCGCTGAACGATCCCGAGGTGCTCCGCGCCGCGATCCCCGGCTGCAAGACCCTTGAGAAAACGTCCGACAGCGATCTGCGCGCCACGGCCGGCATACGGATCGGTCCGATCTCGGCGGCGTTCACGGGAAAGGTGCAGTTGCTGGACCTGGATCCGCCCAATTCCTACCGCATCGCCGGTGAGGGCCAGGGCGGCGTGGCCGGGTTCGCCAATGGCGGCGCGAAAGTCCGCCTGGCCGATGATGGTGCTGACACACTGCTCAGCTACGAGGTGAAGGCGCAGGTCGGCGGCAAGATCGCACAGCTCGGCGCCCGCCTGATCGATGCGACGGCCAAGCAGATGGCCGACCAGTTCTTCGACAAGTTCACTGCCCAGGTATCCAGCATGTCCCAGACCAGCACGGTAGCCCCGCAAGCCTCCCTCCCGGCTGCCGGGCCCGGCGCCAACCACGTTGCGGGGCACGTCCCGGAATACGGCGCGGACGGGACGCTGACCGGTGGCATCCAGGCCGTACGGGCGGCGACGCACACCCCGTCCGGCATCAGCATGTTCAGTCTGATCCCCAAGGATCCGTTCGGCTACCCGCTGGTGTTCTGGGTCGGCAGCGCGGCCTACCTAGTCATCTTTATCATGATCTTCGGAAGCTACATCTGGTGATGCCGGGTTCGGTGGACGCGACCGCCGAACTCCTCGCCGCGCAAGGCTACATCGCGGGCCGCCCGCTCGCGACCACCGTGCACCTGGCGCTCGCCATGGCCCGGCCGCTGTTCCTGGAAGGCGAGCCCGGCACCGGTAAGACCGAGATCGCCCGCGTGCTGGCGGCCGGGCTGGGCCGTCGCCTGGTCCGCCTGCAATGCTATGACGGGATGGACCTCTCGGCCGCCGCCTACGAGTGGGACCGTGCCCGCCAGCTCCTCGCCATTCGTCTGGCCGAGGCGCAGGGCAACACGGAAGCGGTCGCCTCGGACATCTACGCTCGTCAGTACCTCCAGGCGCGCCCGTTGCTCTCGGCCATCGATCCCGACCTGCCCCCCGCCGTGCTACTGATCGACGAGCTGGACCGGGCGGACGAGCCGTTCGAGGCGTTCCTGCTGGAGCTGCTCGCCGACTTCCAGATCACCGTTCCGGAATACGGCACCATCCGCGCCGCAATCCCGCCGGTGGTGATCCTAACCTCCAACCGCACCCGCGAGGTGCACGACGCGATCCGGCGCCGCTGCCTGTATCAATGGGTGGACTACCCGGACGCCGCCCGCGAACGCGAGATCCTGCGTGCCCGCGCCCCTGGCGTGCCCGAGCGCCTGTCCGCACAGGTCGTGGCCTTCGTGCAGCAGCTTCGCGGCGCCGAACTGTTCAAGCTGCCCGGCGTCGCCGAATCGATCGACTGGTCCCGCGCCCTGGTCCACATGGACGCGGTGGAGCTCACCCCCGAGGCCGTCGACGCGACGCTGGGCGTGTTGCTGAAATACCAGGACGACATTGCCAAGGTCCGCGGCGACATGGCCGCGGCGTTGCTCGCCACCGCCAAGGACGCGGCCTAGTCAGCGATGTCGCACACCGAAATGAACAGCACCACCGCCTCCCGCCCCGCCGACACGCGTGTGGCGCGCCTCACCGACTTCGACGTGCTGGCCTTCGATTGCTACGGCACGCTGATCGATTGGGAGGGCGGCATCCACGCCGCCCTGCAGCCGATGCTGGCGCGCCTGCCCGCGTCGCTTGGCCGCGATGCCGTTCTGGAGCTGTTCGCGCGGGAGGAATCGGCGCAGCAGATGGAGACACCGGCGATGGTGTACTCCGACCTGCTGGCCGTCGTGCACGGCCGGGTCGCCCGTGCGCTCGGCGTGGTGGAGCATAAGGCCGAAGCCCGCGCGTTCGGCGCCTCCGTGCCGGATTGGCCGGCGTTCCCGGACAGTGCCGAGGCGCTCGCCTACCTCAAGCGGCACTACAAGCTGGTGATCCTCTCCAACGTGGACCGCGAGAGCTTCCGCGGCAGCAATGCCCGGCTGGGCGTGTCGTTCGACGCGATCTACACCGCGCAGGACATCGGCTCCTACAAGCCGAGCCCGCGCAACTTCGACTACCTGTTGGCCCGGCAGGCGGAGTTGGGCGTGCCGAAGGAGCGGATCCTACTGACGGCGCAGAGCCTGTTCCACGACCACGCCCCGGCCAAGCGCGCCGGCCTGCACTCCGCCTGGATCGACCGCCGCCACGCGCAGGACGGCTGGGGTGCCACCATGCCGCCGCCCGAGGGCGCCGCATACGAGTTCCGGTTCGACAGCATGGCAGAGCTGGCTGCCGCCCACGCGGCGGCGCTGCGGGCCTGACCGTCAAGACGTTGCTGGCGAGCCTGCCCTGGCTTCCAGACCGGGTCGCCCACGGGCTGCCAGCGCTTGTGAGAGTGCTAGCAACTCGCCGATGGAGAGCACGAGGTGCTCATCCCGGCCCTCGGCCCGCAGCGCGGCAAGGAGTTCGCTGGTCCCGGCGGCGTGCCATAGGCAGACGACGATCACCGCGCCCGGCATGGTCTTCTGAATACGCCGGATGAAGTAACGGATACTCGACGCGCTGCTTCCCTGCTCCAGCACCGAAAGGCAGCAGAGATGCGGCGGCGCCGCGTCCGGGGCCGCGCCGGCACCGCCTCCCAGCACCAGATTCGGTTCGACCCTCGCGGCGAACCCGCTGCCCGCCAGAACCTGCACGGCCATGACGGCGGCAAGGTCATCGAGTTGGCCGCGGCCCGGGATGCAGACGATGGCGCTGGCAGTGGGTTGCGGCATCGCCGCCGGCGCCGGGGCGGTCTGCGCCAAATGCGTGAGCAGGACCGCGATGCGGTCGTGGATCTCCTCGAGCCGCTCGAACGCCAACCCGTCCCGGGCCAGGTCGGCCTGTGCCAGCAGCAGTCCGGGTATGGCGACCTTGTCGTAATACTCGGCAAGCGAACTCCCCGCGACCAGATCGCGGGCCCCGGAGAGGAGCACCGGGCCGTTCCCCTCCAGGGCACGCTGGTAGAACGTCTCCGCCGGCACGAGGGGCGGGGTGTCACCGAGGATCACGTCCAGGAAGGCCAGCGGCGTCACGTGGCGGCCGATGACCACGAGGCAGACGGTCAACGGCGTGGCCAGCAGCAATCCGATCGGCCCCCATAGGAATGCCCAGAACGCCGTCGCGACGATCACGGCGATCGGCGAGAGCCCCGTGCTGTGGCCGTAGATCAGCGGCTCCACGACCTGGCCCATCACCACTTCCATGCCGATGAACAATGCCAGCACCACGATCGCGAGCGTCCATCCGGGCACGACCGCGACGGCGAGCAGCAGCGGCGGCACCAGGGCCACGAACACGCCGATGAACGGCACGAACCGCATCAGCGCGGCGACGATGCCCCAGAGCACCGGGTTCGGCAGCCCGGCGAACCACAGGCTGCCGCCAATCAACACGCCAAATCCCGTGTTAAGGGCCAATTGGAACAGGAAGAAGCGCGACAGGCGGCTGGCCGCGTCGTTCATGGCCAGGATCGTGCGGTGCAGGTCGCGCCGCCCCACGAGCCGGACGAACCGGTCGCGCAGGTCCTCGCTCGACAGCAGGATGAACAGGGTGAAGATCAGCACCACGCCGGCGGTGCCCAGGGGGCCCAGCAACGGCTCGGCCACGGTGCGCGCGAGGCTGACCGCGGAGGTGTTTGCCAGGCCAAGCGCCGCCGCCGGGTCCGCGCTGGATGCGCCACCGGCCGCCCCGGCCGCTTGCGGCGCCACTGACGCGATCAGCTTCTGCATCAGCCCGCCGCCGGTCGACAGGGCACGCCACTTGGCCATGACCGTGGTTTCGTACGTCGGCAAGCTCCCCGCGAGGGCCGCGATCTGTCGGCCCACCACCGTCCCGATGCCGCCGATGGCGGCGAAGGCGAGGACCACGACGACCAGGACGGCGGCCACCCGGGGCAGCCGCACCCGCCGCAGCAGGTTCGAGGCGGGTGCCAGCACGAAGGCGAGCAGCGATGCCAGCACCAGCGGCATCAGCAACTCGCGGCCGAAATACAGCGCCGCGACCACGATCGCGGCGGCATTCAGGGCTGCAAGCGTGGACCGTCCGGTACCGGGCGCCGCACCGATCACCGCGTCGGGCGGCGGCGTCTCGCTCATGCCGTCCACCTTGCGGCACCCTTCGGCATGGCCGAGGCTGGGAGGCGCCGCCCCCGGCCCACGACGGCGGGGGTTGAACCGAGAGGCCGACCGTGACGAAGATTCTGCTTGTCGAAGACCATGAGGAACTCTGGGATTTTCTGTCCCGCCGGCTGCGCAGGCGCGGCTTCGACGTGGCCCTCGCCCATGACGGCAAGCAAGCTCTGGAGCAGGTGGCGGAGGCGGCCCCGGACATCGTCCTGCTGGATATGAACCTCCCCGTCATGGATGGCTGGACGGTAGCGCGGACGCTGCGGACGGGGGGCAACATGGTCCCCGTGATCGCGCTGACGGCCCACGCCATGGCGGGCGACCGTGCCCGCGCGCTCGAAGCGGGATGCGACGACTACCACCCGAAGCCGGTCGCGTTCGACCTGCTGTTGCAGCAGATCGACGACGCGTTGTTGCGCAAGGAGGAGGGGGAGGGCTGACCGGCCACCGCTTCCCGCCAGGCAGGGCCTCATGCGCCGAGCCCGCGCAGCTTCTCCGCCAAATCCTGCAGGCTCATATCCCCCTTGTTCAGCACCTGGTTGGCACCGCGGAGGCGGCGCCTGTCCTCGGGCGTGAGATCCAGTGCCGTGAGCACGACGACGGGGATCGCC